>JBOGQV010000001.1:0-2254 GCA_050749145.1 Nitrosotalea sp.
GCGGTAATCTGCAACACTTGCGGACTTCCTAATGATTTATGCGCCTGTGGCGAACTTGAAAAAGATCAAACACAGATTGTTGTTAGAATTGAAGAAAGACGTTTCAAAAAGAAAGGAACAATGATCGAAGGAATAAATCCAAAAATGAACGATCTAGGAAAAGTTGTAAAAGAATTGAAAGCGCGTTATGCTTGCGGTGGCACTGTAAAAGAAGGCTACATATTTCTTCAGGGTGATCACAGGGACACAATAAAGACAACACTTGTGAAGCTTGGATTTCCTGAAGCTAGCATTGAAGTTCATTGATAATCAAGCTTGCAAACAATAGATAAAATCATAAAAACTCTTTTCATTCCATATTCCGGACTTTTATCAGTAATATTTGGAGTGATGATACTATCATTTCCAATTGGTGCATACGTCATGTACAATTCAGATATTGGAAAAGACATCAACTACCAATATCCAATTGATGGGCTTGGCTTGTTTTTGGGAGGAATTGGCTACAAGGTTCCCATCTCTTTTGAGATGGGCGATGCGTTCATCATAGCGTGGGCAATTTTTCTGATATTATTTTCAGTATCATATTTTGGTCCAGATGATTCATTGCTCAAAACTCTCTCAAACATGATGTCAAACAGATTAAAAGATCTCAGAGGTAATGCTTTGGTCAACATGATGGCATGGTTTTCAATTTTGGTTTTATTTTCCGTAATAATTGAGACCATACAGCAAAGCTTTGGAATCAAAATCGAATCACCTGCGTCTAACAATGACTTGATAAGATTCTTTCAGCTTGGCACATCACCTTTGACTGAAGAGACGGGATTTAGAGTTCTTCTGATTGGGATCCCTCTGTTTCTAATGTTTTCACACAGTACATCATGGAAAGTATTTTTCAGATCTCTGTGGAGACCCTCAAAGTATCTTGATATTTCAAGCTACAAAAGACCGATGGTTCTTATCATAACCATTGGATTGCTCTTTGGTGTAGCACACATAATTTCAGGTACACCATGGAGTCCTGGAAAAGTAACACAGGCAACAGTTGCAGGAATAATAATTGGATGGGTTTATGTCAGATACGGTTTTGCTCCAGCAGTGCTTATTCACTGGGCCACAAACTACTTTTTGTTTTCATACTTGTATTTTATCTCCGGTCTTAGTCAGAGTGCAACGATAAATGATTCATCAAATCCATTTTCCAACACTCTTGAGGTAATACTGGTCGGCACAGGAATACTTGCCATAACGATAAAAATTCTAGAATACACAGAATCAAGAAAAATATCTACCAGTCAGATATCATAAAATCAATCAAGAATTTTTCTAATCGAGTTTGCAATCTCAGTTTCAGAAAATGATAAAATAAAACGCAGATCAGATTGGTCATCAATATCAAGCATCATTCTTCGAATCAACACTAGAGCAGATTTTGCATCTCTTTTTTCTGCAGTGTTTAGGTGTATCTTGTAGCTGTCCTCATCATAATGTGTCTCCATCACACTTGGAGGAGTCCTAAACAAGGCATTGGTTCCATCAAATTTTCGTGAAGGAACCACAAGAACGCACCTCTCAGAGATCCTCATTTGTGATAAAGTGCGTATATCTTCTGACTCCATCAATGGAATATCCTGAGGAAACACCATTGTTCCCTCAAATCCTTCTTGTGTGAGATACTTGTCTGCAAGCAAGACTGCACTGTTTACACCTTGCTCAGACTCGTCATAGATTCCATGTGCGCCAAACTTTTTTCCAATATCAAGTGCATTCTCATCCTTGCTTACAAGAACTATTTTTTCAATAACATCAGATTGTGATACAGTTTTCAAAACAGATTCTAACATCAATCTACAAATTTGTTCAGTCTTCTCTGGAGATAAATTAAGACGTGTCTTGGCTCGTGAAAAAGTCTTAACAGGAATTATTGCGCCAATGCGCAAATTAGACATGTACTTGTTTTAGAATAAAGGATGCAAGTGCTTCTTCGTCCTTCTTTTCTTTCATTCTTATTTTAGTTTCGTAAACTTTCATGTCCAAATTTTCTATTTTTCTAGTTAGTAGTCTATCAGAAGTGTCAATCACCATATGTGATGCAACTTCGGAATACATTTTTGCAAGACCATAAACTGAAACTTCCATACCTGCGGCCTCCATGTATTTTGTAGCAGGACCACTGACTGCAGTATTTCCTATGAGAGGACTTACAACAACCACCTTTTTCTTTGACTTGGATAATTCTTTTCTAATTCCC
>JBOGQV010000002.1:0-5730 GCA_050749145.1 Nitrosotalea sp.
AGTTTTGTTGTAACTGCATATGATTATGATGTTCCTGTCTATGTGTCCACTCTGAAGGATTCATCACTTGCACTAGACTTGGCTCCATTACGACTTGAAAACAAGATACACAGTCTTGACTTTGTAAGAGAAATAATAGAACAAGCCGCAATTTTGTACAATTCCAAAAAGTCTGGAATCTTGGAGTTGGGTGGAGGCGTACCAAAGAATACTGCTCAGCAAACAGGTCCACTACTAGATCAAATACTTGGGCTAGGTCATGGGGGACAAAATTACATAATCCAAATCACTGATGCGCGACCTGATACTGGGGGTCTCTCCGGTGCAACTCTGCAAGAAGGAAAGAGCTGGGGAAAAGTAAAGGATGCACATGAAGACGTGATAATGGTATACACTGATGCAACAATTGCATTTCCAATACTTTGCCTTTATGCACTAAGCAATGAAAAGCCAAGAAAACCAAAGAGACTGTACAAGAAATTGCCAAAATACTATGAAGACTTGTCCAAGGCATACTTTAACAAAAAACGTTAAAGCTGGAAAAATAATTTTTCTGTAAATTAATTGTATAAAATAAAATCAATAAGATGTGATAGCTATCAGTCTAGAATCTGCTGAATCTTGCTTTTTCCGTGTCTCTATCATCTTTTGTTGCCTTTTTCCACTCTTTGTAATGCTCTTTGCAGAGTATTGCCTTTTTCAAACCATGTGGTATGCCCACTCCAGTTCCATCTACTTTTGAGGCAGTAAGAGAACGAACGCCATCATTGTCACAGCCTGTGACACTGCATTTTGCACCTTTTGATATTAGGCCCATGAGAGTTCTAAAACGCACTATTATATCAGATTTTTTGATGATCTTTGGCGATTGGAAATATTGCCAAGCACACTCTTAGATATATGGTATAAATTATTGTCAGATATGTGGCTGGTATCAGATGCTAAACAACTTTAGAGAAGGGCTAAAACCTGTCCTACAAAATATTGGTAAAGTTTTTGCTGCTACAGGTCTGTCTGCAAATTTCTGGACTGCAGTTGGACTGGGTTTTGCATTTGCGTCAGCCATTGTATATGCCATTCATCTCGAATATTCTTTTGTACTTGGAGGAATCTTGCTTCTTGTTTCCGGATTCTTTGATATAGTTGACGGCCAAGTTGCACGCATCACAGGAAAGTCATCCAAGAAAGGTGCGTTCCTTGATTCTGTTTTTGATAAAATTGCCGAAGTTGCGATATTTCTTGGAATTTTAATCGGTGGATATTCGCAAGGGTATCTGGTGCTTTTGGCAATAGGGCTTTCTTTGCTTGTAAGCTATACTAGGGCAAGGGCTGAATCTCTTGGTGTTCAGCTGCAAGGAATCGGAATAGGGGAACGTGCAGAAAGATTGCTTGTGATTGCGATAATTGGAATGATTGGTTTTCTAAATTATGCTGTAGTTATTGTTGCAATAATTGCTGGAATAACATTTGTTCAGAGAATAATAACTACATCTCACGGAATAAAGGACTGACTATCGTAGTCTGCCAGTCTGACGTCGTGAGTCAGCTGATCTGATTTTTAGAATTCCAAAGTGTATTGCGCATGAAATACAGTACCACTTGAGTACAGTAGGTGCTGCAATGTATGCTCCTTGAGCTCTTAGCTCTTTTGCCAAAGTGTGTTCAACTAGGTTTAGTCTTGATGTGACTTTCTTTGCCTTGTCTCGTGGAACGGTAGCACCGCAGTTTGTACACTGGATACGTCCTGTGGATCCCTTTCCTCCCTTCTGTCTTCCACGACTAGCACGCTTTAGTGGCATGTTTTACCTGTATAGAGCCTCTTTATAACGATATTTGACCCACCCATGTTTTGCCAAATCTGTGTTCTAATGGAGTCAATTTTGGTTATTGGCATATGGTATTGTTAGATCAAAGTATGGTGTGTTATTCCGTGCTGGCTATCTGATCTATGATTTGGCACGTTGATATCTGTTAAAATTTAAATTTAATATTATTTTAAAATGAATTATGCGTGGTCTCTGCAATGTCTGCCTTAGTTCAAATGTTGAAATTGTGATAGTAAAAGGCAAAACAATGTGCCAAACCTGCCTACAGGGTCAGAAAAAGGACTAAATGGAAAGGTATCGGCATGAAATCAAATGAAGGTTGCAATATTTTCTCATTGTACAATAGATGAGATATCACAAAATGGCACTGTAGTTGAAACTGCTGGAGGTCCAGCATGTTATTGTGGATTGACTGCAAAAAACATGAAGTTTGAAATTGATCTTCATACCAAAGCAGGTTCTGATTTTACGTTCAAGTCTGAACTTGAAAATAAAGGAATCTTTCTTTCACAGGGTTCAATTTCTGAAAAACCGACTACTAGATTTGCATTAAACATATTTGGAACAGAACGTGATCTATATCTTAAGACAAGATGTGATCCAATTGAATCAATAAAATCTGATGCAGATGGTGCAATTGTAAGTCCTGTCTTTGATGAAGTATCTGAAGATACACTAGACCAAATAAAGGAAAACTTTGATTTTACACTACTTGACCCACAAGGATATCTGCGCCGTACCGCAAATGACAACAAAGTTTTTCTTGAAAAAACTGTTTTAGATTTATCCAAAATAACTGCAATCAAGTCAGATCCTGATGAGGCGTTTTATCTAACTGGGCTGAGAGAAAAAGAAGCAATGCTTGCATTGCAAAAAAAAGGTGTCAAACATGTATTGTATACTGACAAACAAAATATCACAATGCTTGTAAAAGACAGGATGTATCACCTAAAAATTCCTAATATGAGAATAAGTGATACAACCGGAGTCGGCGATATCTTTTGCGCGGCATTTACTTGTTCGTATCTTAAAGAGAAAGATCCTATCTGGGCAATCTGTTTTGCAGTGGGTGCTGCACAATCTGCACTTGAATCTGGTGCCACCGGTCTTGACAAAGTTCCACCAGGTGGTGATACTGAGAGAAATGCGGCATATCTCTACAATTTGATGCAGTTCTCAAGTGTCTAAGCTGTTATTGTGTGAGAGATGAATCTAACTCGTGAAAGTTGCAATCTTTAGTCAAGACCAAGAGCAGACTGTAAAATCAATAAAACTCACACTTGAAAGCCACGGAATCGAGTCTGTAAACCTAGGAAAAAAACCGCTTGGAAAAGATATTGACTATGTAATTGTAACAGGCGGCGACCGTGGAGTGAGAAAATATTTCCATCATGTCACAGACTCTACAATCCCGGTGCTTGGAATAAATGAATACGAGTCTAGTGGATTTTTAGCTCAAACTGATCTAAAACAATTTCCGATATATCTTAACAGACTAAAAAAAGGTGATTTTTCAATCGAGGCATTGCCGCGAGTTGGTGTAAAAATAGATGAAAAACAAATCTATCCGGCACTAAATGATGTTGCAATATTTTCCTCAAAGAGTGCCACATTGGTAGAGCATGTCTTGCGAGTAAACGGAGAGGAATTATGGCATGACAGCAGCGATGGACTAATCGTGTCTACGCCAATTGGTTCATCGGCATATTCCATGTCAGCGGGAGGTCCTGCAATATATCAAAACTCCAAAGTCTTTTGCATTGTATCTGTAAACTCACTTGACATCACAAGGCGTCCATTGATAGTTCCAGAAGATGCCTTGATCGAAATAGATGATATCTCGTCTAGCTTGCGTTGTGAAGTTATAGTTGATGGAAAGGACAGATTCAAGGTTGACAAGACTGTAGTCTTTACAAAATTTTCCCAGCCTGCAAATGTAATACGAATGAAGAAAGACTCTACTACTGTTTCTGCACTTGCTAAAAAAGTAAAACTTGCAGATGAACTCTTGAACATGCCGCCAAGCTCAAAGTTGTTGCTTAAAACTTTGGAATACGAGGGCTCGCTTACACAAAAAGAGTTGGCTGAAAAAACACTACTTCCTGACAGGACTGTAAGACTTGCATTGAGTCACTTGCTTGAAAAAGGATATGTGAAAAGAAGAGTCTCATTGCGTGATACTAGACAAAGAATTTACGAAATTCCAAAATAGGCTAGGCACTGGCTGATGCTCTGATGAATGCCTCAAATGATTCCTCCGGATATCCTGGCCTGCTGCTAAATTCTGGATGGTATTGTACTCCTAGGTAGAACTTGTGATTTGGGATCTCTAATACCTCCATGCGTTTTTTGCTATCACTATGCCCTGAAAACTTCATGCCCTTTGAGGAGAACATGTCCAAATATTTCTGGTTGAACTCAAATCTGTGCCTATGTCTCTTGTGAATTTTGGTGGACTTGTACAACTTGAATGCCATGGTATTTTCTTCAACTGTAATCTCATGTGATCCTAAACGCAATGAGCCTCCGAGGTTTTCAACTGTTTTTTGCTCTGGCAATAGGTCAATTACAGGATTTTCTGTATTTGGTGCAATCTCTGTAGAGTTGGCATTTGTCAATCCACAAACATGTCTTCCAAATGCCACAGCTGCCAACTGGAAACCAAAACATATTCCAAGATATGGGATATTTTTCTCTCGAGCATAGTTTGCAGTACTGATTATTCCTTCTGCTCCTCTGTCTCCAAATCCTCCTGGCACAATTATTCCATTGTATGATGCAAGTTTACTCAAATCTCCATTGAGTTCTTCAGAATCAATCCAGTCAATAATGACATTTTTGCCAATCTTGGCGCCTGCATGCTTGAGTGCATGGTTTACACTTACATAACTATCTGCAAGTTTTACATATTTTCCAATCATTGCAATCCTGACAGATTCTTGCACATTTTGAAATGAATTTATGATGGTATTCCACTTGTCCCAATTTGCCGAAGTGTTTACCATTCCAACTTTGCCAAACTTTTTGAATATCACATCAACGATACCTTGGTCGTACAACATCTGTGGCACCAAAAGTATTGATGCTGCATCATGGCATGAAAATACATCTCGCTCTGAGACATTTGAGAATAATGAAATCTTTTTTCGTGTGGCAATCTCTAGTGGTCTTGTACATCTTACTGCAAGCAAGTCTGGCTGGATACCAATTCTTCGTAGTTCCTGAACACTGTGCTGAGTAGGCTTTGTCTTTTGTTCTCCTACGACATCAAGTGATGGGGCAAGTGTAACGTGGATGAAAATTACATTCTCTGGACCTTCCTCCAGCCTCATTTGTCTTAGAGCCTCAAGAAACGGCAGGCTCTCAATGTCTCCAACTGTTCCACCACATTCTATTACCAACATGTCGAGGTTTTCGCTTTTGACTATCTTTCTGATTCTCTCCTTGATGGCATCTGTGACATGAGGAATTATTTGCACACATGCTCCGAGGTATTCTCCGCGTCTTTCTGCCTCTATTACGCTTGAATAAATTTGGGCTGTAGTGATATTGTGAGTCTTTAGCATATTCTGGTTTAGGAACCTCTCATAGTTTCCAATGTCCATGTCGCACTCTCCTCCGTCTTCGGTGACATAGACTTCTCCATGGGCAATTGGATTCATTGTACCTGCATCATAGTTCAGATATGGATCAAATTTTACGCAAGAGACTTTTTGATTAGAAAGCTGAAGTAACTTTGCAACAGATGATGAGACAACCCCTTTTCCAAGGCCAGACATGACTCCTCCTGTCACAAAAATGTATTTCGTAGATTCTGTCTGCATATCCATGATGGATTTGAGATCCTTTTATTTCTTATTCTGTGATTGTGGCTTTTTTTAGACTGGATGTAAACTGCCACATC
>JBOGQV010000003.1:0-2486 GCA_050749145.1 Nitrosotalea sp.
GAAAGCTTTACCCATTTTTTCATTCAACCCTGACTAAATGTTTGTCTCAAACAGTCCAAGACAGCTCGTGATGTAGATGTCATGGTATTTGTTGATCCTGTACTTTTTGTCCACGCATCCTTTAGACCTGCTAATTTTAGGAGATTTCTGATATTTCCACCAGCGACAAGACCAAGACCTCTTGGGCCCGGAATAACTTCAACGGTTACACTTCCACCTCTTCCTCGTATTTTGAATGGAACAGAGTGTGGTTGTTCACATCTGCATTCCCAACTGCCACAGCCAAGTTTTACTGGACTAACATTGAGGTAAGCTTGATTTGTTGCCTTTTCAATTGCAATTCTCATTTGTTTTGATTTTCCTTGTCCGATTCCCAACCAACCGTTTTCGTCTCCTGCTGCAACAAGTGCCTTGAATCTTGTGTATTCACCGTTGGTGGTTTGTTTTTGAACAATTCCAACATCAATTACTTCAGTTTTAATTCCCGGCAATAATTTTTTGATAATTCCAGCCTCTTGAATTCGATAACCATTTTCATAAATTTCTTTCATGGATGTAATTTTATCAGTTGCCACTAGTGCTCCCAATTTTGTTCTTGGAGTCCATACTTGTTCTGGTTCCCTTCTTGGTGGTCTTGATCTTTGTTCTGTTCTACTCATTTGGATTTAACCTCACTGTCTATTGCAGATTTTACTTTGTCTATTTCGTTTGCAATTTTGAGATGCTTGCCACTGATCCTCTCTTCAGATGGAAAAGTTTCTGCGTCTGCGGGAACTTCTATACCTGCATCTATTATTCCTTTCAATGCAGCTGCAATTCGTTGAGTATATTTTCTTGTACCAGTATAAAGTACAGCAGCGTTTGTTCCACTTGCAAGTGCTTTCTTTCCAGCAAGATAACCAGTAAGATATGCTGCAGGTATGCTTTTTCTTGATCCCTTCCAACCTTTAGTTAGAAGCGATCTAGAATGAGCCGATGAAAGGACTTTGTCACCTTCCATTTCTGGTTTGTGAATTTGTACCAGAGTATTTTGATTAGATATCTGAACTGTGATAAAGTTACGTCTACCCATAAGAAGATGTCTTCTCTTCTTGTAGTTCGTCTTCTCGTCTCGAGATCTGCGTAATATTTGTGAATATGCCATATGTACTAAGCCTATTTACAAAAAATTTTGGTGAAGCTCTTATAAACGTTAGACTCGAAGCAGTGAAGCCATTAGTGCCTTTTGTGCATGGAGTCTATTTTCAGCCTCGTCCCAAATCACAGATTGTGGACCATCTATTACGTCACTTGTAACTTCTTGTCCCCTTTTTGCAGGAAGACAATGCAAGAAGATTGCATCATGATTTGCTTTTTTCATCAAGTTAGCATTTACCTGGAATTTAGGTAGAAAGTCCTTTGTGCGATCGGTTACTTGGTGATGAATTGATACAAATGTATCAGTTATTATAACATCGGCATTTTTCACTGCCAATAATGGATCATTTAGTAATTGAATATCTACGAGTTTTTTTGATTCTTTGACTACAGAGGAGTTTGGTTCGTATCCTTTAGGAGTTGCAATACTGATATCAATAGATGTTTTTGCACATCCGTAAATCAATGAATTACATACGTTATTTCCATCACCAATCCACGCAATTTTCAATCCTTCGAGTTTTTTCTTTTTCTCTTTGATTGTCATAAGATCTGCCAATATTTGACAAGGGTGGAATGAATCAGAAAGTCCATTTATTACAGGAACCGTTGAATTTTTTGCCAAAATTTCTAATTCATCATGTGAGTATACCCTAGCCATAATCATGTCAACATATCGTGAGAGAGTCTTGGCAGTATCCTCTATTGTTTCTCCTCGTTTTAGTTGTAGATCATCTGCAGACAAATTAAGAGCGTATCCACCTAGTTGAAACATACCAGTTTCAAAACTGACTCGTGTACGAGTTGAAGGCTTTTGGAAGATCATTGCAAGTGTTTTATTTTTTAAAAGTGGTTTAGAAATTCCTTTTTTCAGATCTTTCTTTAGTTGGATAGCTTCGTTTACTAATCCCAGTAATTCATTTTTACTCAACTCATTTAGTGTGAGTAGATCTTTTGTTTTCACTTTCATTTCTTCCTCCATCCAAACAATGAACGTTTCTTTATAGTCTTTTCATCTTTTGTTTCAGTTTCTTTTTCTTCAGTTTTTAATTCAACTTTAGACTCTGGTTTAGGATCATCATTCTTAGTTTTTGGTCGTCCTTCAGATATCCATTTTCTAATATCTGATGCTAGTTTCCTTGCTTGATTATCATTTTCTGGAGACGGTACATCAAAAATGTCAGAATATTTTTCTATATCTTTTGTAGAAATCTCGGCAAACGGATCTTCATCAGATATTTCCTGACTGATTTTGGGTTTTAGTTCAACTTTAGGTTCTGGTTTTAGTTCAACTTTAGGTTCTGGTTTTAGTTCAACTTTAGGTTCTGGTTTTAGTTCAACTTTAGGTT
>JBOGQV010000004.1:0-2356 GCA_050749145.1 Nitrosotalea sp.
CTCCAAGACTTCTTTATTTTTAAAAGCAATAGTTCCAAGAACCACTTTGGAAGAAAATTGTAATGCATCTTCTATTATTTCCTTTGTGCGTAGTCCACCAGCAGCTTCAACAGGTATAGAAACGGATTCTGCGATTTTTTGAATTATTTGAAGATTTGAGCCCATTCCAAGAGTAGCATCCAAGTCTACCACATGAAGCATATCAGCACCTGCTTTTTCCCATTTTTTTGCAATTCCAATAGGATCAGAACTGTATACTGTCTTATTTTTTGGATCTCCTTTTACTAGGCGTACTACTTTACTGTCCATGATATCAATAGCAGGAATTACTTTCACTTTTTACACACTCGTAAAAAGTTTTTAATCATGATGGACCCAACTTTGCCAGATTTTTCAGGATGAAACTGTGTTCCAAATAACGTTTGATTCTCAATTACAGCAGGTACACTGATTCCATAATCAGAATCCGCCTTGATGATATCATCATTTTTTGGCTTTACTCTATAGGAATGAACAAAGTAAACCCACGAACCTTCCTTTACTCCCTCCAATAATACACTTGATTGTTTTATCTGAAGATCATTCCAGCCCATATGTGGAATCTTGAATTTATTTGGTAGAAGAATTACTTCGCCATCTAAAATTCCCAATCCTCCCAACTTTCCTTCTTCGCTTCGCTCAAAGAACATCTCCATTCCCAAACATATGCCCAATACAGGAACCTGATTCTTTACTAAATCATGAAATGCAATTTTTGAAGTATCGAGACTCTTTATAGCTGGATCAAAGTTTCCTACTCCAGGCAAAAGTAATCCAGAATAGTTTTTTATTTTTTTCAGGTCAGTGATGATATCTACTTCTGCCTCATTTTTTTCCAATGATGATTTGAGACTGAATATGTTTCCTGCCCCGTAATCAAATATTGCTACTTTGACCATTACATAGCACCCTTTGTACTTGGGATTCCTTTCTGTTTACCATCATAACCTGCAGCTGTTCTCCAAGCTACTGCAAATGCCTTTATCGCTGCCTCAATCTTGTGATGATCATTTTCTCCATATTTTACAGATACATGCATGCAGATGTTTAGATTCTGAGCCAGTGATCGGAAAAAGTGTTCTAGATCCTCTTTTGAAATTTCTTCTATTTGATTTCTTATGATAGACAAGTCGATTCTCTGGTATTGTCTTTTGATAAGATCTAGTGATGCTTCTGCAAGAGATTCATCCATAGGTACTGAAGCATAACCAAACCTTACAATTCCAACTCTGTTACCAAGAGATTGGTCCATTGCATTTCCAAGTGCGATAGCTGCATCTTCTATTAGGTGGTGATCGATTCCATCCATGGATTTTGCATTCAATTTCAGGTCTAACATGGCATGTTTAGACAATGATGTAATGAGGTGATCAAGAAATGGTAAACCTGTTTTAACAGAAATTTTTCCAGTTCCATCCAGATTTACCTCAACTATCACCTCGGTTTCCTTAGTTTTCCTATTGATGTGTGCTTTTCTAGATTTCATTAAAATCCCCGAGTAGAGAAGGGGCTTATGCCTCAACTAGATTTAATGTCTTCGGAATTAGATCTATTGATTTGACTATAATATCCACATTGTTGTTCTCAAATAGAGATTTTTTTGCTTCCGGATCCTTGCTAGTACCATAGACGCCACAAAATATTGTAGGTATACCAGATTCATCTGCCTTGCGTGCCATGATATAGTCTTCCATAGAATCGCCCACATATAGTGAGTTATTTCCATTCATACCCTTTATCGTAGATATAAGAGACTGAGGGTTTGGTTTTGCCATTTCACGCGGCTCATCCTCAAGAAATTTGGAATTATTCAGATCAAACTCATTGAATAGATCTTTTAGAGAATATTTTGCAGACAGATTACCCCTACCCGTCACGATAGCAATTTTCTTGTCAAATTTATCATGCAATTTTTTTATAAGATCTTGATTTAAAAGAACAATATCGTTTTCGATTAATCCAAGACCATCAAAAAACTGTGGTTTTTTCTTATAGAGTTGCAGATACAATTCAGAACCATAAAACATTTCATCAAATATTGAAGATAGTAGATTTTGAAATTTTTTACCTGGATATGCTAGTTTTTCTTTGATATTAGAAACATCAACATTGAGGGTGTTCAAATATTTTTCAACTGAGTTTATTCCAGTTTGATCTGCATTTTCAATTACTTTGATGATAAACTTGGAAAAAGATTCGTTTCTTTTCTTTGCAGCAACAATCGCAAGTATTAATGCATATGTCACATCAATTTCATCATTAAAGCCTCCACTAGACTTGAAACCTTCTATCATTTTTGTTGTTACCAATCCAATTT
>JBOGQV010000005.1:0-4735 GCA_050749145.1 Nitrosotalea sp.
CCTATGACAAGGGTCAGGCAAATGACTTGAGCTCCCCAATAACCACAATTAAGGCTCAACAAAACCAAATTAGTTTGAAAACAACTCTACTAAATGATGAGGTTCAAAAATTGACAGATAGTCTTAATGCAGGAGTGGAGGAAAACAAGCAAAAGTCATTTACTTTACAGATGATAATAATAATATCAACTGGAATCATGTCATTGGCCTTAGGGTATTTCCTCAATTTGATCAACAAAGATCTAATACAAGAAGTGATTAAAAAGACAAGATCACTTCAAAAGGCAAATAGAAAACTAGAAAGGATGAATGTTTTAAAAGACGACTTCATAAACATCGCATCACATGAATTAAAGAGTCCACTTCATCCAATCTATGGATTTATAGAACTCGCACGAAACGGAGATATTGGAAACGAGGAAGCCCTTGTAGGCATATCCAAACAAGCACGACAGTTAGAAGAAGTGGCCAACAGGATTCTGGATGTGAGTAGAATAGACAATGGAATATTACAGCTGTCATATGAGAAATTTAATCTCAGTGACTTGTTGGGTGAGATAATATCATCATACAGATTGAATCTAGATGAAAAAATAAAAATTGAAGCAGTTCTAGAAAAAGGAATGGACGTAGAAGCAGACAGGGTAAGGACAGGTCAGGTGATTCGCAACTTGATAAATAATGCATTAAAGTTTACAGAAAAAGGAAGTATCGAAGTAATCATACAATACAACATGCAGAAAAATTTTGTGGAAATCGCCATAAGTGATTGCGGTCCAGGAATACACCAAGACATACTTCCAAATTTGTTCAACAAATACGTAACAAAAGGCCCCAAATCAGAATCATGGAATGGAAATGGGTTAGGATTGTATTTGAGTAGAGAAATAATAAAGGCACACGGAGGACACATTTTTGCATACAATAACAAAAATTCTGGAGCCACATTTAAATTCACAATTCCAATCATGCGATATCTAAATGCCAAAGAATTACATCAAAAAATGATGAATTGAGTGTGTTCAAATTGAACACACGAATCTTAATCAGATAAATAAATTAAATCAAATAAGAAAACAAATGGGATTACACATTTTGGCAGCTGACGACAATGAGTTTGCAGGAATACAATACAAAAAAGTCTTTGAAAAACATCAACATGATATCACCATAGCAAAAGATGGAGAAGCGTGCATAGATGCATACAAGAAAAAATTAGAAGAAAGTCATTCGGATGTAGACCCATTTAACGTAGTTTTGTTAGATTTTGTCATGCCAAAGAAGAACGGTGTACGCGTAGCAAAAGAGATACTGGAATTGAGACCACGTCAAAAGATCATCTTTGTATCTGCATTTGGAAATGGAATTTTAGATGATGCGGCAGTATTTCTCAAAGATGATGTTGAAATAATCCAAAAGCCATTTTCTCTAGAGTTTCTGGTCAACAAGATAGAAAGCAGTTATGCCCTAAAGAATATGCGTTAAAACAATAGATTTTTCCATTTTGGACACAGTTAATCAAAAAAATTGCAGAGTTATTTATGTACAAAAAGTCATCATTTATTCATGATTGACTGATACCATAACATTAGATCTTCCCCATGCCATGATACAAAGCATCAACAAGGCCAGTAAGAAAGAAGGGTGTACCAGTCAAGAGTTGATTAGAACTGCAATATCTAAGATGCTTTTTGAACAATTCAAACCTGCGCCAGAGTCAAGTACACTTACTACAAAAGACATGGGTCTTGGACCCAGTGAGAATTCTAATGCTGGTAGTTACGAGATCCCACTAGAAAGAATAATTGCAGTAAGATATACTTTGGATGATGGAAAGATCATACACATAATGCGCGGAAAAAAACTACAGTAATTCTCAAATATTAATTTTCAATTAGCTATACAGCATAATTGTTATTTACTTGGTATTTTGGCGCAATATTTTTGGGCAATCGTATTGTAAAAATTGTAGGGGGGGATTTTACTGTAAGCGTGCCACCATGCTGTTCTACAATATTTTTACATATTGAAAGTCCAAGACCTGTGCCTGTTTGTTTAGTGGTGAACAATGGATCAAAGACTTTAGATTGGATCTCCGTTGGGATTCCAGGACCTGTATCTTCAAATTCAATTTGTACATTGTAACCCAAATCCATTATTCTCATTTTTATTTCTCCTTTGTCATCCATTGCCTGTATTGCATTATTTAATAAATTAGAAAATACAGCTTCAAGTTTTCTTGAATCACAATTTATTGATGCATCAACATACGGTTTTGATACCGATACTTCTGGTGGAATGAGAGTATTGCCAATCGCACCATCTATCATTGAAAGTAATGATGTCGGTTGTAACATAAGATCTGATCTTTTTACAAAATTTAACACATCATCTATCTGGTGTGTCATTCTTTGAATGGCTCTATCAAATCTTCCAAAGTGTTGTAGTTTTTCTTCTATGCGCATGTTTGGTTTTGCTCTCATTATATCCATAGTATTTTTGACAATTGATAGTGGATTTCTTAGGTCATGTGCAAGTCTTGCTGCCAGTTCACCTATTACAGTAAACTTTTCTGCTTTTATCAGATCCTGTGTTTTCTCATCTACTTGTTTTGCAAGAAAGTCTCGCTGCATTGACAATTCTTTTTCTTTTGATAATACAGTATCTAACTTAGATTTTAAATCCCTAGTCATCTGATCATAGTGAAATTTTTGTTTTTCAAGTTCCATGTTAGACTTTATCAGCTCATCATTTTTCTTGTTCAATGAGGCACTAATGTCAAGTAAAAATCCCACTTTGTCTTGCAGATCATGATTTATGGTGGATAATTCCTTGATCTTTTCCATGGATTCGTTTGCAATGTTTGTTAAGAGTCGTTCTTTTTCCTGAAGTTCACTTCTTGTAGCATCTAATTCTTTGAAGGCCTTGCCTGTGAGTACACTTAGGTCTTCTACTAGAGACTTTTTTTGTGGCTCAGGCTGAGACTGCGACAATCCAATTTTTATTCAT
The DNA here is from genome assembly GCA_050749145.1 of Nitrosotalea sp. Taxonomy (GTDB): domain Archaea; phylum Thermoproteota; class Nitrososphaeria; order Nitrososphaerales; family Nitrosopumilaceae; genus Nitrosotalea. The sequence goes on from JBOGQV010000005.1 coordinate 3,010, forward strand.
CCAACAGATACATTAACCCTTATGGTTGTGTATTTCAAACAAACACAAAATGTAAAAAATACCGCTATTCGAGTCAAATATTATCTAGAAAGTGAAGTAAATAATTGCAGTTTACCGGGTTTTTAGTACAAACAAGCTAAAGTTATTTTCACATGACACGTCAAAGGAATATGATCTGGTGAAAACATAACATTCAATCACATTTTTGTACCATATGACGGTTCTAGTTATTCAAATAGTGCATTTCATGCAGCGCTTGAAATTGCAATAAAATTTGAATCAAAAATGACAATTGTCACCTGTCTATTTAGACCACCTGAAGAAGAACCATTTTACATTTCAGAGCATGCAAAAATTGTGGATGAGTTGAAAAATAATGCAGTGACTGAATTGAGCAAATTACAAAAAATTGCAGCCACAAAAAAAGTAGCGGTAGAAGCACGTATCATGCCTTGCAACTCAGTAGTGGAAACATTAGCAACGTTTGCTAACACAAATAAAGTAGATCTTATAGTAATGGGAACTAGAGGAAAGACAGGGTTCAAGCCATTACTTTTGGGCAGCGTATCAATTGGAGTATCACAACATGCATCATGTCCAATATTACTTGTAAAGTGATCCAGTAATTACAATATCAGGAAATTCAAACTAGTTGACCAATAATGTCTTTGATGGATGGTAAATTTTTCTATATATCATTACAAACCCCAAGAACTCAAATTGTTCCACAAGTAAGATCAAATCAAGGTTAACCATCCAACCACCCATCATATCATTCAGTATGGCATATGTCATCGACATGATTTGATCTGCATAAGTAACATTTGATACATCAATTATAGTATTTCCCTGTTTTATGTTCATAATTTTATGAATATCACTTGAACTCATTTTGTCCGTACCATAATTTGAAAATAAAATTTGAGATATCAAATGTTTTTCATCAGAATATATGGTATTTCCTCGTTCAATCAATACAAGAGTGCTTGAAAAATATGCAATTAGTACCAAAGAAAAAACAATTGCAATTTTTCCAGATTTTCCTTTTATCGTCTTTGTCAACTGATTTAAAAATAAAGTTCCAAAGCGTCCAAGCTTTTGCTTATGTGCAAGAAATATCAAAATAAACATTAGTGAAGAAACAAGACCTAGACTTCCAATCCAGTGAGTTGAAAAATAAGCATAGAATACCATTCGTATGGGTAGAAAAATACCGGCAATCACTCCAAATACAATTAATTTTTCCTTAATATCTGGCAGTCTGCTCTCCAATGCCCATCATTCCCAAGATCACATGGACAAGGTTTGATATTTATCTATCTTAGAAATTGTTCGAACTCATCAAAAACATGGTTAAAAAATCCATTTAGTATCAGAAAATCATTATTTTACAGAGGTTTGTGCTAATTTTCAAAGGAATTAACTTTCAAGATAGTAAGTAGATTAGATCGTTTTCTCAAATTTTTTCAGGTTTGATGTAATAACCATGTCTCCGGATTGGAGATTAAATCTAACCCACCTACCAAAGTTTTCACCAGTATCTTCAGATACAAGAGGTATATCATTTTCTTTTAAGAGCTGTTTCAAGGATGCAATATTTCGTGGTCCCACGTTAAACAGACTAGTTTCAGACTCATGAGCAAATATGGTGGCACCACCTGCCATCTTTGCTTTAATTCTCTTATGATTTGCGCCTTTTTGTATCATATCAGTAACCATGTATGAG
>JBOGQV010000006.1:0-3559 GCA_050749145.1 Nitrosotalea sp.
AAAGATGAAGATGTGGAATTTTTAGATGACTATAAGCTGATGAATCCGTATATCTTGAAACTTGCGAGAGATAAAATTTCTATTGGAGGAAAAGATGTACTGGAAGAATTTGAGAGGGGTTTCAAAGATGCACGTGTAGGTCAATATGTAGATTTTAAATTAAAAATGAATCCTAAAAGTATCTCTGAAGAAGAAATGATTCAATGTTATAAAAAATATCGCGCCGTAATGGGAACCGCAGGAAAAAATATGACTCTTGCACGGTTTCCGCTTGGAGAAATATTTTATCTTGGAATGGCAAAAGCTGCAGAATCAGTTGGATGTGGAAATGAAATTGAGGATTCAATCAAGAATAAATTTGTGAAAGTTCCCTCTTGGCCTCTATATTACACATTTCTTACAGGGGATGTTCAAAAAGGATTTGATTTTACTATGAAGAAAAGTGACATCTATCTAGGTGAAGCACGACTTGCTCTGCAATTATTGCCTGAAAGTTTTTCACATAAGGACTTTCTAGAGTTTCTCTTTCTGACAGTAGAGCATTATAACCTGTATTGGTTTAATCGACTTGCAAAAGAAAAATTATGGAAAGAATTTGAATCAAAGATTCCACAGTGATTTAACATGATGTGGTCTGAGAAATATAGGCCGAAGAACCTACTTGAGATGGTTGGAAATGAAGAAACAAAAGAGTCTTTTGTAAAATGGCTTGGTAAATGGATCAAAGGAACAAAACCTCTTCTATTGGTTGGTCCTCCTGGTATTGGAAAAACAACTATGGCTGTATTAGGAGCAAATCAATTTGGCTATGATTTAATCAGTATGAATGCTAGTGATGTAAGAAGCAAGCAGAAAATTCAAGAAATTCTCAACCCCATTCTTGGTAATAGTAGTGTACTTGGAAAACCAATGATCTTCATTGACGAAGTAGATGGAATACATGGACGATCTGATTTTGGTGGTGTAGAAGCACTAGTTGACATACTAAAAGAGCCTACAATTCCAATAATTCTTGCAGCAAATTCTGATATATCTGACAAGATGAAAAATATAAAAAAAGTTACAACTACCGTAAAACTCAGACCACTTCCTCCCAGATTGATGAGATTATACATTGAAGAGATTCTCAAACGTGAAGGTGCATCGATAAAAATCGGTAACATGATAAAAATGATTATAGATTCACGCGGTGATATACGATCAATTTTAAATTCTGCTCAGGCACTGGCTGGTGGATTTGAACCACAACTTGACAAGTCGCATGAAACTCATAATATAGAAGAATCTGTAAATCTATTCTTCAATGCCAAATCGCCTGAAGAAGCTCATGCAATACTTTATTCAATGAGAATTGATCCTAGGGAAAAAATTAATGCGTTTTATTCCAGCATAATAACGAGTAGTCTGCCTGTAAATATTCTGAAAGACATGTTAGATGTATTATCTGAAGCTGATATGCTATATGGAAAGATAATGCGAAAACAAGAATGGAGACTTTTACGATATCTAGATGGTATACTGTCAAAATTATATCAACAAGGAACGACAATCAAATATTCTAAATTCAATCTTCCGTGGCCAACTCTTAACAGAATAAGATGGGATGGTATGGCAATTAAGGGATTGACCGGAAACCTTGCAAAGCAAATGCATGTCTCACGCAGTACATTTTCAACTTTTTATCTTTCATATCTTCTCTATTGCATGAAAAATAAATCCCTTGAAATGGATCTAAATGAGACTGATAATGAAATTATTCAAAAAGAGATGGCACTGATAAAATGAGTTGGCGTGTAATACCGATGAAATTTCCGGGAACATGTCTAGTTTGTAATAAGAAAATTGAAATCAATGAAGTTGCTTTGTGGGCCAAAGGACTAGGTGTAAAACATCAAGCTTGTGCAGAAGTGATGCAGCTAAAATGTATAGTCTGCGGTGGTCCAGCCGGATGTACTGATTGTGAATTTACAGATAACTGTGATCTTGCTAAAGTTTCTCAGATGTGTATCTGCAAAAAGTGCAGCGAAGCAAAAGATGCATTTTCACTCTATCAGATTTCTGTAATAAAGCGATATCCTCTACTAAATCTTAAACTTTAAACAAATATTGTATATTCTGAATTGAAATTTTATTCAATAACATGAATGAGATCCTTTAATTTTCGCCTAGATTTAGGTAGACGTTTCTGGTGTGGATATCCTATACAAAGAATTGAAGACGGTCTCAAATTGGTACCAATAATCTGTTTAATCTTTTCTTCATCGATCATCCCAATCCATATTGAACTCAAACCTAAAGCTGATGCGGCAAGCTGTGAGTATGCAGCTGCCAAGGTTGCATCTTGAAGAGAAAATTTGGCAAGAATTTCAGGTGGGAAATTTATTTTGACACGAGAAGGATCCTTGCAAAATACCAATACTACTGGAGCATTTACGTAGGGTTGATTATTTGCCGCCTCAACTAGACGTTTTTTAATTTCTTTATTTTTAATATAAAACACCTCAAATCCTTGAAAATTGCCTGCGGTGGGTGCAGTATCAGCTGCTGCCAAAATCTTATCAATTTTCCACTGTTCCACTAATCTGGATGTATCAAAATTTCTAGTTGATCTTCGTGTTGCTATGATCCTGAAAAAATCACTTTCTGAAATGATTGTTTTATTTTTATCATCAAGTAAAGAATTAAGAAGTTTGTTTCCATCTACTTCATCTTCTATTGTTATGGATGGAAAAAATTCTTTTGAATAAATTTTGATTGGGTTAAGTTCATGAGGTAATTTTCTATATTCTAGAATTTTTTTTCTAAGAATTGTTGTTTTTACTTCAAGCATCTTATGCTCTTTTAACCTAAATTGCGTGGTATCTGTGTTAATCCAAATGGTGCTAAACTCATCCTCAAGCTTAACTTTTCCAGTAGAATCCTTTGATAACAACTCCACAAGATGTTCTAGTTCATCTCCACTGAGAACTATGGCATCTTGATCATCCTCATCGATTCCTTTCCAAATTAACCTACATCCATCTTTTGAGATGTATGCTGGTTCAACTTGGAAAAATTCCATGAATTATGTTTGTTTTTGGGGTTAAAAAAAGAATACTTGTAAACTAGTTTTTATTTTTCTTACAAATATTGTACATATGGCCATAATTGAAAGTAAATCTAGATCTAAAACATATGTTGTAAAACCTTAAAATCTAACCCCCAAGATTAAAAAATGAATGGTAAAGTCTACCACAAAAATAACTCCACTAGATCCGGCTTTTCATGGAGAATCAAACTATGAAGTGGGACTAGAGGATCTTCTTACCGAGAAGAGAAGTCTACTTGCAAAAATAGAGGCGGATCCACAGGCTGCTAGGGAAACATTACAATCTGCAAGGGAAGAACTCCAAATTATTGAAGGATTATGGGAAAATTACCATATTGGGATGAATGTTTTCCGTAATGCCAAGGGTGGCCGTGATGGTATTAGGGAAGTTAAAACTGATTAAATTAATATAGTGTGTAAATAGCCTCTAATTCGAATCATGCACTCTGAAAAGATAAAGAATTTTTTACA
>JBOGQV010000007.1:0-3058 GCA_050749145.1 Nitrosotalea sp.
AAGACTCTTTAACGGGTTTAAAAAACATTTGTTCGGGAAAACAGGTTCGATCTTCTAGTATGCATATCATTTAGATGTCTTCGGAGTAATGATTGTAGAATGAGGTTGCTAGAATGGTTAACCTGTATACTGAGTGTTATGTAGTAATGTTTTCATTCTAAGAACTTCCAAAATTTACAAGATGGATGGTTTTATTGTTGCACTCATAATCATCATTGGAGGAATTACGGGCATTATACTATATCAAATAGGTTTGGAGGAACAAAGTATTCCACAAGCTACCATCTCACAAAGTCAAGCAATTCAAATTGTAGAAAATGCATTACAAGAAAGGTTTTCCAATTCAACAAAGATTACGAGAATAGTTGGAGGTGAATCAGCACCATTACATTATATTTCATTTTCTGAATTTATATCAAAAAATGAGTCAATGCCATTAGTATACGTTTATCCCAACGGTACTCTTCTAAGAGTAAATAATACTCCAGAATTATTTCAAGGAAAGTGTATGATGGTGCAAAATGTTTTATGTGGTTTTTTACCACCTATTAATCTAAATTATGAAAGCAGATTGATATGGATTTTTGACATTTGTTACGGTAAGGAGGATGGAGAAGGAAGTCCAATAATTTACATGGTTGATGCCGTAAGTGGTCATATTATAGGTTCAAGTTTTGACAAAAATCCGCCAATAGTCTTTAAATGATTAACGTAAATTTGACAGAACCGGTGTTTAGACCACCGTATTGCAGTTGACTAAAAAACATTAGGATCTAAGATGTGTCCAGCCACATCTCTTAATGACCTTAGATCCATCACTGTTAACCAAAAACACATTCTTTCCATTGGTAACATAACCTATCTCTACTAGTGGAATTCTCATCTTCTTTGCTAGATTCCTGACTTTTTGCAAGTCTTCTTGATGAACTGTTGATACGATCTCATATTCCTCTCCGCCGCAAAATACTAGGTTCTCCAAACTCATTTTGTTTTGATGTGCAAACTTGATAACGTCATTTCCCGTGGGCATGCTAGTTATCATAAATTTCTTTTTGCTCTGGATGCTCATGTCATTTAGTGTTATAGCAAGTCCATCACTAGAATCCATGGATGATGAAAAATACTTGGCTGCCTTTAATCCGAAATCTAGTCTAGGATTAGGTCTGAAAATTGCCCTTCTGAATCTTTTTGTTGCCTGAGGATTTGTTTTGTAACCGTCAAGTGTAATCTTCAGGCCTACTGATGAATACCCAAACGGACCAGACGTTATTATGATGTCTCCTGTCTTGGCACCTCCCCTTGATGGTGTTTTTCTATTGCTTGTCCCAAACATGGACACTTCAATAACCAACTCTTTTCCCTCATTGGTGTCTCCACCAATTATGTCCACTCCGAACTCTTTGGAGGATCTCAGAAAACCGCTTGCTAAAGCATTGATCATTTTCTGAGTAAAATTACGAGGTATTGCCAATGCAATTGTAGCAAATATGGGCTTGACTCCCTTGCATGAAAAGTCACTGACACATGAAACCAGGCTTTTTCTTGCTACTTCATCAAGTCTCATCCCAGTGGGTATGTCAGTGCTTTGAACTAGCATGTCTGATTTTACAACAAATCTGGCATTACCAATCTTTAGGACTTCGATATCATCAGCTTGAAACTTTGACTTTTTTCCAAATCGACTTTGAAATGTCTTGATTATTTCTATTTCATTTGGATTCTTCATAGCTTTGTTTAACCAGCTTTGTGACTTGTTTTTCTATTGATTTAGCCTTACTCAAGTCATTTGATTCTGCAGAGACCCTAATAATATGCTCAGTATTTGATTGTCTCACTAGTACCCAACTATCTTCATCTATTATGGATTTTATTCCATCAATTGTTATAATCTGGCTTGACTGTTTTTTCATCTTTTTCAAAAGAACTTGAAGTGTTTTTTTGTGAAGTTTGGAATCTACACTTACTTTGGTTCTTACTTGATGATATTCTGCCATGAATTTATTGATGTCATCGAATTGTTTTGTTCCAACCATTGATGCGATAAGACCACTTGTAAGAAGACCGTCTCTACACATATTAAATTCCGGTAAAATAAAACCGGCACTACTTCCTTCTCCCCCAGCTTGAGATTTAGTTTTTAACATCAAGTCCACAACATTTGCTTCTCCGACCTTTGATCTACTAACTTGACCCCCTTCATTTTTGATAAATTTTTCAATTGAAACACTAGTGTCTATGCTAAGAACAAATTTTTTGTATCCTTTTTCAAGTGCGCCTGCTACCCCTAGACCAAGTGTTACATCTGGTGATTGTTTTTTACCATTCTTTACTACAACTAGTCTGTCTCCATCAAGATCAAAAGCAAAACCAATGTTTGTCTTTTTTGAGGCTTCAACAAGTTTTGATAATTGATCATTTGTAGGATCTGGTCCTCGAGTTGATTTTCCGGGGATGCCATTGATCACATTTACTTTACAACCTAGTTTTCTTAGCAACTGTGGAGCAACTTCAAATGCTGCACCACCTCCTACGTCAATTGCTATTTTTGATGATTTTTTCATTTCACCAATTACTTTTGCAGCCTCATCTATGTAGTCTGAATCAGCCTGTGTTTCAGTACCTACTTTCTCTCTCTGAAACTTGTCTTTCTTTTCCAAATGTTGTAATTCTGATTCGTTGATACCTCTTCCATCTAAAATGAATTTGAGACCGTTCCATTCTAATGGATTGTGTGAAGAGGTAATGATCAAACCACTACCGTATTTTCTTGCTTCTCTGAAGACAACTGGAGTGGGAGATATGCCTAGATTGTAAACTGAAATCCCCCTTTCTAAAAGCGAGGCAATTGCAACATTGGTTACTATTTCTCCGGATGGTCTAGTGTCTCTACCAATAACACATTTTTTTGACTTGACAAGACGTGAAAAATTTCTACAATAATGAATTATATCTTCAAGATTGAGGTCATTGCCAAAAATCCCACGAACTCCCGAAATCGATACTTTCAATGACTCAAAAGCGCAAAGGCTTTTTATAAACTCTGATTACATTGCGAACC
>JBOGQV010000008.1:0-2249 GCA_050749145.1 Nitrosotalea sp.
GAGCAGGGAAGTGTCTTTGTGCTGCGGGGAATGCAGTGGAGGATACTAAATGTGGATGACAGTTCCCTTAAGGTAAATGTAGAGCCAATATCATCTGCAGGGATAAACGTGCCATACTGGGAGGGAGAGAACATTCCAGTTGACTATACCACTGCAAGAAAAGTTGGCATGGTTAGAACAAAAACAATCGTCACACCTTTTACAAATAAGATAATTGACAACCTCAAACTTGGAATAATCCCTGATGACAAAAACATTGTAGTTGAGTCACAGCGGGTCCGAAATACCATTGTACTACACTCTTGTTTTGGTACTAGAATCAACTCTACTCTTGCAATGTTGTTGTCCTCAATGATATCTGCAAAAAGTGGATATCTTGTAGATTCAAGGTCTGATGCATATCGAATCATGTTGTCATCAAACGGGAGGATACTGGAACAGTCTGTGCGGGATGTCATTTCAGATGACTATGATTTGCAGGATATAGTGCAGGCATCGCTTGCCGGGACACACAATGTAAACTGGAGAACTTGGTGTGTTGCAAAAAAGTTTGGAATTGTAGGGCGAGAGGCAGTGTATGACAGAAAATCTGCAAGGTTCTTGTATGAAAAATATTCAAAGACTGCTCTTGCAAAAGAGGCACTGCGGGAACTATTCCATGACAAGTATGATTTACAAAACACATCGCAACTGTTACAAAAAATAAAGTCAAATGAAATCAAGATAACCTGGGTTGAAGTTGATGGTTTCTCAAAACTTGCTGAACCGATACTAGACCATACAACAAAATACTATGCATCTCCAGTAAACATTGACAAGGGGATACTTGACTTGGTAAAGTCAAGACTGCTAAAGACACGGCATAGGTTGGTATGTGTACGGTGTGGCAAGTGGGAAAAAGTAATAGAGACAGGGCAGGTAAATGACATCCCATCATGTCCTTATTGCAAGTCACGGCAGATATCTGCAACATTTTACTCTGACTATGACCTGCCAAAAATCGTGCAAAAAAAGGTTGCAGGAAAAAAAATCACTGCTGAAGAGAACCACAAGTTTACTAGAGCCTGGAAGGTGTCATCACTTCTTGCAAACTTTGGCAAGACTGCACTTGTTGTAATATCTGGATATGGTGTTGGTGCTGACACTGCTGCACGTATATTGCGAAACATGGTGGGCGAAGAAGAACTCTACAAGCAAATCTATGAAGCAGAAAGGCAGTATGTCACAACCCGGGGATTTTGGGACTAGTTTTTGCGTGTGATTACAGAATATGCGGTCAGAAATAATTCTGTTCTGCCCTCTAGGCCTGCTTTTGCATTTACTGCAGTAACTGTAATTATTTCTCCCAAGGTAAATTGCTCTAGCAGCCTTGCCTGTGACCTCCAGCCCTTGAGCCAAATCTGTCCAGTATCATCTTCTACAAATGTCTCAGAAAGCAACACTGTCTCACCAGTCTTTGTCTGGATCTCACGCTTTTCTGGAGACTTGAGAATGATTGCTTCAACGCAGTAGAGTGTCTCTGCTGGTTTTATTTCCTTGATCTTGGTTCTAATCTCTGACAACGTTGGAATATTTTGTTCATCTATTTTTCTTACAAAAGAGTCTCCCTCTAACATGATTGATCTTCCATAAACTTTTGATGGCATGCATTCGATAACATCTCCTAGCAAAAGATCTTTTGTTACAAATACAGTATCTGTAATGGATACAAGTTTCTTGTCCTGTGTTGTGCCAAGAACCAGTGTATTTCCAGAATCGCTTTTTGTCATGGATAAAATTCTGATTATAATTGGCTGGATTTCTGTTGCACCCTCTATCTCTAGTACAGTTCCTTCATCTCCGTGGAGCTCAAGGCCCATCTGGCCTACCTTTGTCTTTACTCCAATCAGTCTTGTCTTTGCACAAGATGTTACAACCTTTGGTATTGTGCTTTCATCTTTATTCCATAGTACAACTCGTACAATGTTTCCGTCCTTTCCCTTGAGTCTTAATTGTAATGATTTTCCTGGCTCGCCCTTGAAGTTGGTAAATTCTGTTGTCCTGAGGTTTCCGTCCAAAATTCCAGTAACTACTAGATTTTGCTGGTTCTCTTTTACACTGCTTACATCATCGGTTATAGCATCCAAAGACGGTATGGTGCTTGTTGTTCCATTTGGTTCGATATTAGAGCCAGAGCCTACATTGATTATTGGGTTTCCCTTCATGTCTGATTTTACATATGCCTTGATTATCTTGACTAGGTCTCCTGG
>JBOGQV010000009.1:0-2286 GCA_050749145.1 Nitrosotalea sp.
GTCTGTGCGTTGAGGCAATGAGATTTCCAATACTTTGCTGGCTCTGCTTTATTTTTTTGATATCAATGCCAGCATCCTTGTATGTAATTGCCAATGGATCTGCTCTATTTGATTGGAATAAAAGAATTATGTAATTAATTGCTCTTTTGCATGAACAGATCAAGCATAGTCCTTCCCTTGTCTGTTATAGAGTAGACCATGTTTGCACCTTTTGGCTCTTTTTGTATGAAATTGTACGACACGCAAAGGTGTAGGTAGTTTAGAAAAGATCTTTTCATTCGTATGTTTGATTTTACATACAGGTCTGAGAATGTCATGGGGCTACCCCTTAGTTGGTAGAGAAGCTTTAGAATCGATATTGTACTAAAGTCTCTTGCTCGTGTCTTGACTGCATCTAAAATCTGCTCGTCTCGCTTTATGATAAAATCTGCAAAGTGATCTGCTACCTCGACTGATATGTATGTCATTCTTGTCTTCATGTTACGGTATTGGTACCGTAAGATACCTTATTAATTCTAGCTAGGTGAAATTTTTGAGCTTGACGCTAGCTTTTTTGGACAAATCCAATTTGTTTTTATTCTAGACACGTCCAGTTTCTGCATGCACAGCGCGTTTGTCTTGATGAATGCAGAACTTGGAAAAGAACTCAACATTGTAAACGAAATAAAAAAAATTCCACATGTAAAAGAAGTGTATCCTGTGTATGGAGTATATGACGTGCTGATGGTACTAGAATCTGATTCTATGGAATCACTAAGAGAGGCAATAACAACTCAGGTAAGAAAACTGGACGGAATAAAATCAACTCTTACCATGATTATAGTAAAAGACTAATCCGATCTACAATCTGTATATCATGTGGAAATTATGTCATCGCCACAAATAATAGCACAAGATTCGAAGAAATGGTGAATTGGCAGACAACATACTCTTTCTGCTCGGTTGGCTTGGTGAGCTTATCTTTGCAAGTTGGTTGTTATCTAATGGGGCAGAGCATCTAGCAGAAAGATGGGGTGGAAGATTTGTGTGAAGAACATTACTTAGTATTGCAACAACGCTGCCTGAGATAGGAATTGTTGTTGCTGCTGCAAAGGATGGTTCGTATGGTACTGCAATCGGTTCTGCACTTGGAAGTAATTTATTCATGATGACTTTTGGGCTTGCAATAATGTTGATAATTGCAACCACCAGACTCTCAAAGGCTCCACAAAAGTTTATTGACGTAAAAGAATTTGGACTGGACAAAATTTTTCTTGTAATAACAGCTGTTATGGGTGCTATGCTGTTCATTGATGGTTATGATGTAACTGACGGAATAATATTCACGAGTCTGTTTGCAGTGTATCTTGTATTTGCGTTCCGGGAGATGAAAAAAGAAAAGAAAATGGTGCCTCTTGAAAAAGATCTACACACTGAGGCACAAGCCAAACCAAAAAAGCACTTTGCAAGATCTATGATTCTTTTCATTGCAGGCACTATTGGCATATTTGTGGGAGCAGAGCCATTTGTGCATGCCCTTGAGGGTGTATCAGTTGACCTTGGAGTCTCTGTGGTAGTTCTTGCAGTTATAGTAAGTCCAATCGCAGGTGAGATGCCTGAAAAGATATCTATGATACTTCTTGCCAGAAAGGGTGCAAACGGGGCATCCATTGCAGTTGCAAACGTGCTTGGCTCAAAGATATTAAACAATACTTTACTTCTTTCTGTTGCAGTCTTTGCTGCGATGAGCTATCGCGGTCTTACTACAAAGATACCAAATACACCACTACTAGAAAACCAGATGATACTTGTTACAGTGATCACAATTGTTGCCCTTGTTCCAATGTTCAAAAATAAACTAGGGCTAAAATCTGGCGTGATGTTGCTTGCGCTATATGCCGCAGGAATTGGGATGCAGTTTGTCTTGCCTATGCTCTAGAGCGGGGTTGCCCTTATGTTATTTACTTTGACAGTTGGTGTTATTGATGGAAGCGAACTCCATTGGAGAATGTTTTTCGAATCATTTCCGACTGCTGATATGTTTTCTAGCAATGTCTTGAGATTGTGAACTATTCTAACAGACTTTCCCGGACTTATCTTACCACTTTCAATTATTTTTATTCCACTTCGCGCGGTACAGGAAAAGTCTCCCCGTTCTGGATTTACTGGATAAGTGTACCACAGCCTACCAATTAACAATCCTTTTTTTGTATCTTTTATAATGTCATCTTTTGTAAAATCTCCGTTTGAAACTCTGAGGTTGTGTGGCAAAGTAATGGGAATTGGATTAGCTTGTCTTCCCATTGG
>JBOGQV010000010.1:0-2658 GCA_050749145.1 Nitrosotalea sp.
ACCGTCATACCCTGCATATGTTATTGATAATGGTGGATACATTGACATCCCAGAAGAAAAATGGGATTATCGATATGCAAAAGATATTATCATATTTGGAGGAGGTTCTGGTCAGCCATCATCTACCGAAGAGCTAAATGTATTATGCCAAGATGTTATTGATGTTGCAAAAAAACATTCTACTAGATTCATCTATACGCTTGGTGGTTTTCACACAAAAAATCCAATCGAGGGGGAGCCAAAGACGTTTGTTACTACTACATCAAAAGAACTCACAGACCAGGTGCGAAAACTTGGAATCTTGACAACACCTGAGGCCTCTATCATAACAGGATTCAATGGATTGATACTTGGATTTGCAAAACTAAATGGAATACAGGGAATTGGATTGTATGCTGAACTGAATCATCCCAAGCTTCCTCAGTACAGATCTGCCAAGAGTATAATCAAGACACTTGAAAAACTGACCTATCGCAAGTTTGGAGACACATCAGATTTTGATTCTCTTGCAAAAGATGTTGAATCACATAGCCACAAAAAGCGCTTTGATCCTGATCAGAGCTACTCTGTTTAATTGTAATAAAATAAGAAAAGATTTTTCCAACTAGATTGTATTTCTACAGGCGAATTGGTCCAAGTCTTGTAACTGTCATTATTGCCACAATGGAGATTGCTAAAACTATGGCAGCAACGGGTCCAAATTCTGGCACTACAGTTGTTCCAACAATTGAGATGTTTTCAGTAAGAGGTGTGATTGGTATTGATACCAGTGTGTCTGTTGTCTCGTCTGTTGTGGTGTAGTTTGTCACTATCTGGCCGTCTACAAAGACTCCAATGAATCCGTTAATCAGACCTTTTGGCAGTTTTATGAGTAGCATACTGTTGGTGTCAGTTTTTCCTGCAAGTACAAAGTCAACAGATTTGTCCTTTACACTAACTGATGCACTTACAATATCCTTGGCTGAGGAATACTGGACATCATATGTTGTCATTCCGTCTCCTGCATCCTTTCCAACACTTGGAAATGTCTTGTACTCTTGGGCAAAAGATGATGATGCCATTGGAGCAAGCAAAATTACGATTGCTGCAACTATTGCTATCTTGAGCATGTCTAAAATTTGCTATTTGACTAGTTAATGGGTTTGGCTAATTATTTTAACGAAACCGCGAATTTCTTTGAAGCTTCAAGCAGGTTCTTGATGTCTGACTCTGAATGCACATAAGATATGGCACCAAGCTTTCCTGGGAGGAAAAATATTCTATTTTTTGCAATCAGTTCAAAGTGGTATCTCTTCAGTGTCTGGGTATCGCACATTGATGCCTCTTCTGCGTTTGTGACCTGTGTTATTCCATTTGCATGAAAATGTGGCATAAATAGAGAACCCATACCAGTGACTGTAACTTTGTCTTGAAATATTTTTGATAATCCCTTTCTTGCCTCTTCGCCTAGTTTACCAATCTTTTTGTAGACTGGGCCTGAATTTTTCTTTAAAAATTTCAGCATTGCTTTTCCTGAAGTCATTGTCATTGGATTTGCAGAAAATGTTCCGCCTCCAATGTATGACCTGTCAAGTCTTTTGTTTGAATTTGTATCTGTAATTTTCATGATCTCCTCTTTCCCACAAATTACTCCAATTGGAAATCCACCACCGACAATTTTTCCCAGTGTTACAATATCTGGGTCAAGGCCCATTGTTTTGTAAAGACACCCAAATCTGAACCTAAATCCGGTGACGATTTCATCTAGGATATATAGTGCATTATTTCTGTGAATAAACTCCTGAATTCCTACCAAGTATTCTTTTGTTGCTGGGATGCAGCCTGCGCCTCCTAGTACTGGTTCTATTATGACTCCCGCAAGATCATTTTTTATAGATTCTAAAATTGATGTTGATTTTTCTAAATTATTGTACGGGATTGAAACTATGTTAGATTCATCTGTTAGTCCTGCGCTCTCTGGTTGGTCAAATGGATAATTGACTGACTTTAGTAAATCCGTTGTATATCCGTGCCAGTCACCGTCAATTTTTGCAATTATTTTTTTTCCAGTCTTTGCCCTTGCAATTCTTGTTGCATACATTGTGGCCTCGGTACCTGTTGAGACATAACGGATTTTTTCTGCAACTGGAACTGCTTGTTGTATAACTTCTGAGAATTCAATTGTGTTCTCATTTACTGTTCCATGCATCCAACAACTGCTGATTTGTTTTCTGACTTTTTCTGCAATTTTTGGTGCGGCATGTCCGAGAATCAGGCTCCAATGACCCATCCAATAATCTGTATACTTGTTACCGTCTACATCTACTAGGTGTGTCCCTCTTGCGGCCTTTGTAACAAATGGATATGGCTCAAAAAATCGTATGTTATGTGACACGCCACTGATGTGGAGTTTTTTTGATCTCTCAAATATCCTGGCAGACTTTTTTGTGTGTTTTTTGTACGTGTCTAAAGCAGAAGGCAATCTGATACAATTACCAGTTTGTTTAATATTAGTGATCGGAAAAAAATTGTAAAAAAAGCAAGTTTTGTGCATAGTTTATATTATTTCTATTTGATCCCCTTTTTGCATACGTAACAGCAAGGCGGCGCTTGTGATGATGTTTGGTAGTATACCAGTTTGTGATTCACAGGCCTCCAGTTACGCATACAACATGTGGG
>JBOGQV010000011.1:0-1941 GCA_050749145.1 Nitrosotalea sp.
GATATTCATTGTTGTTGCCGCATCTATATGAAAAAGTACAGCGAGGACACCCGGATTCGTTCTTGCAAGGACACTCTGTTACTATGTCAAGACTTCGTTCAAAGGCCTTTTCAAGCCTATCATAGAGCGCCTTGCTTGCACCATTTCCACCTATTGCAGAATCATATACAAAGACAAGGCCAGATGTGCCAAGTGATATTCCGCCTAAGTCTTGTGATACTCCTCCTGTTATCATATTGCTTCCTTCTATGACAACATGTTCTGTAGCATGATATCCACTTGCTTCTACATATTCTTCATTTTCAGCTTTGTTTATCGCATTTAATGGTCGTGGAGCTTTGAAGACTATGCCTTTTGTGACAAAATCATAATCAAGAGGTTTTTCTAAAATTATTTTTTGTCCCTGTCCTACCTCTTGACCCAATTCTAGGTTAACATACCCGTAGACTCTTTTCTGAATATGTAACTTGCAGAATGCAACCTCTGTTCCATTTGCATGTCTTTTTTCAAAAATTGTTTCAATTGTTGGCCATTCTTCTGTAAGAGCCTTGGTATAGTATGGGTAGTTCTTTGGAAGATATTCTAATTTTGCAGTCATCTTCTCTGGATATCCAATCTCTTTGACTTTGTATCTGATTCCTGCCAAAAAATAAACTGCTTGTGGGTGGAGTTCTTCTAAAGCAATTGGCAATATGCGTTCTCCAACTTTTTTACCATTCAAGAATATGTCAATTGATCTTCCTATTCCTCGTATACTATAATCTTCTAAAATTGATTTTATTTGATCATAATTTGGAACATATCTATTTTCAATCAAAACAAGATTGCCTGCACCTACATGTCTTTCAATGACATCCTTGTGTTCTGACAGTTCATGTTTTGCAATTGGCTTGTCGCATGCCATTGCAATGACTTGAAATTCTTCAACAAAGGGATTTTTTGGATCAATGTAAATCTGTTCGATGTCTTCAAAATAATCTGCTGGATGGTTCTTGTAATATTGAGATATGGGGTCATTGCCTAGTACTAGAAACGCATATCCGCCTTGACCTTTTCTTGCAGCTCTTCCTATTCTCTGTGTAAGTCTGTTAACTGGAATTGTAGATGAAATTACTCCATCCACATTGCCTACATCTATCCCAAGTTCAAGTGTGGGAGTGGCAGAAATTGCAAGTAACTTGTCAGTCTTGAACAAGTTTTCAACTGATCTTCTATAATTTGCCATGAGGCCTGCTCTGTGAACCTTGATATCCACTTTTTGTCTTCTTGCTTGTAGCGCCAAAAGTTCGGAATTAAGATGTGAATTACTAAACACGAGTGTTTTGTGTTGTTTTGATGTCAATTTTTTTAATATGTCAATCATCAATGCACGTTGAGTCATCAACGATGGAAAGAGCATTGAAAATTCTGTCTTGCCTTTCTTACCAGATCCGGAAACCTGAACCATTTTTACTCCGAATAATATCTGGCAAAATGGTAATGCATTTTCCAAAGTTGCAGATGCCGCAATCATCTGTAACTTGGGTGCAATTCGCTTCAATCTTTTTATTATATAATGAACATTTGAGCCAAAAATTCCAGAATACACATGAGCTTCATCAACTGCAAGAAACCTAGTTGTACTAAACAGAGAAGCAAATCTAGTTCTGTGCCATAAATGGTAGTGTATCACATCAAAATTAGTTATAATTACTTGAGGGGGATTTGCAAGAATCTCTCCACGCTCTTCTTGTTTTGTATCTCCATCAAATACTGCACATCGTATATTCATCTTATCTGTAATTTCTTTTATCTTTGGATATTGGTCTCTGGAAAGAGACTTGGTTGGATAGACAAAAATTGCCTGTATTGCAGAAACTGGATTCTTTGAATTACCGATTCTTTCTATGATTGGTACCACAAATGATTCTGTTTTTCCAGATGCAGTAGGTGCAGTAATTA
>JBOGQV010000012.1:0-1683 GCA_050749145.1 Nitrosotalea sp.
CCGGTCGACCTGCGCGGCGCCCGTCTCAATGGTCAGCCGGCCGCCGTTGGGCATCGCGTCGCGCGCGTTCACGGCCAGATTGACGATCACCGTTTCGATCTGGCTGGCATCTGCCCGAATCGCGGGAAGCTCAAACCCCAGGCGGAGGATAAGCTCGACATCCTCCCCGATAATCCGTTGCAGCATGCCATACGTGTCGGACACCAGGGCGTTCAAATCCAGCGTGCGCGGTTCCACGACTTGGCGGCGGCTGAACATCAGCAACTGGCGGGTGAGATTGGTGGCGCGGTCGGCGGCGCGCAGCACCTGCTCCAGCTCTCCGCGAATCGGATCGTCCGGCTCCAGACGCCGCGAGATAAGCTGCGAACTGCCGGTAATCACAGTGAGAAGATTGTTGAAGTCGTGCGCCACGCCGCCCGCGAGGCGCCCTACGGCGTCCATTTTCTGCGCATGCCGGAGCTGCTCTTCCAGGCGCTTGCTTTCCGTGACGTCGGCAATCAGAGCCACTACACCGCTGATTGCGCCTCCGGCGTCGCGCAGCAGGCCCGTCCACAAATGCACGTCGAGCAACGATCCGTTCTTGCGCCGGAGGCGGCTGGCGCGGCCCACCAGGACGTCGTGGTGCGGCACGGCGTCCAGATGGTTGCGAAGCCCGTCCCTGTCCATCTCGAGGAAAACCGGCAGAGGGCGGTGAATCACTTCGTCCACGCGCCAGCCGAAGATCTGTTCGGCAGCCCGATTCCAGCTCTGCACATGCCCGTCGAGATCGAGCGAAAGAATGGCCAGCGGCGAGGTCTCGATCACCGCACGCACGGTCTCGTGCAGCTTGCTGAGCTGCTCCTCGGCTTCTCTGCGCTCCGTGATGTCGCGGCAGTTGATGATGATTCCCGCCACGGCGGGATCGTTCAGCAGGCTGCGGCAGATCGCCTCCAGCACGCGCCATCGGCCGTTGGTGCGATGCCGGACGCGAAACTGCACCGATTGCGTTCCGGGAAATCCGACGCACCCGGTAAGGGCGCTCTCCACCGCGGGAATATCGTCGGGATGAATAAGACGGAAAGCGCTTGAGCCAATCAGTTCGTCGGCAGGATGGCCGGTCACGCGCTCGAGCGATGGGCTGCCATAGCGGATGGTTCCGGCAGCGTCAACCACCGCGATCACGTCCAGGGCGTTTTCGATGAGGGAGCGGAAATGTTCCTCCCTGCGGCGCACGGCGTCGATGGCGCGCTTGCGTTCGGTGGAGTACCGCATCGCGCGAATCAGCAGTTCGCCGTCTACTTTGCCTTTTACCAGATAGTCCTGCGCTCCCTCCCGGAGCGCCGCGGCCGCTGCGGCTTCGTCGTCGAAGCCTGTCAGCACAACAATTGCGGCCGAGGGCGCCTCCGACCGGATGCGGGCTAGCGTTTCCAGGCCGTCGGCATCGGGAAGCGAGAGATCCAGAAGAACTGCGTCAAACGTCTGACCGCAGAGGCGCTCCACCGCCGCGCCGAGAGTTTCCACCCAGTCCAGGCGGAGCGAGGCGCCCGAGTCCCGAACCGCCTCTTGGAGCAGACGGGCGTCGCCGGGATTGTCCTCTACCAGAAGGACGGTAAAAACCTCTCCACTCATACAGGAGCGCAATCGGCGCGATAAGCTGTTAAACTTGTCGCTTTTTGATCTTAACATCTCGCCTCACCCGCGCCG
>JBOGQV010000013.1:0-1625 GCA_050749145.1 Nitrosotalea sp.
ACTGGAAAGTACCTGATCAACTTGTTGTGCCAGTTGGAAGTGGCGCAATGTTAAATGCCATTTGTAAAGGATTTGAAGAACTTGAAAGTGTTTCATTAATCAATCAAGTTTCTAATATGCACATGATTGCAGCACAACCTCATGGATGCTCACCGATTGTTGATGCCTTTAAGCAAAATCTCTCAGAAGTAACTCCTGTGGAAATTCCAGATACCATAGCAAAAAGTTTAGCCATAGGCGATCCTGGTGATGGTCAGTATGTATTACGACGTCTAAAACAATACAATGGTTTTGCAGAAGAATCAAACAACAAGGAGATCTTGGATGCAATACTGTTGCTTGCAAAAACTGAGGGCATATTTACAGAACCTGCAGGCGGTGTCTCTGTGGCTGTATTAAAAAAGATGATTGATGAAGGAAAAATTGACAAGAATGACTGTACTGTATGCTATGTTACTGGTAATGGACTAAAAACAACAGAAGTTATGATGGATGTATTATCAAAGCCTCAGGTAATGCAGGCTGATGTTGGTAAAATTATGGCATTGGTGAGATAGATGGCAAATATCAAATTCACAATTCCTTCTGTACTAAACAAAGGTGGAGGAGAAAAAAAAGTCGATTTGGCTGCCTCTACTCTTTCTGAAGCATTTGCTAAAATTGCAGAGCAATTAGGTGATGAATTCAAAAGACGAGTTCTCAATCCTGATGGCTCTCCACGTTCCCTAATCAACATATACGTGAACGGAAAAAATATGAAATTTTCAGGAGGTATGGGGACCGCACTAAAGGATGGTGACGAGGTTTACGTATTGCCTGCAGTAGCAGGAGGCTCTGAACTTTCAAGTAGAGATCTCGAAAAATATTCCAGACAAGTAATGTTGGAAGAAATTGGCTATGAAGGTCAACTCAAGCTCAAAAAATCAAAGGCATGTGTTGTTGGAGTGGGTGGTCTAGGTAATCCTATAGTGACACGATTGGTTGCAATGGGGATAGGAACGATAAGAATTGTTGATAGAGATGTAATCGAACTATCCAATCTACACAGACAGACAATGTTTGATGAATCAGACGTTGGCCAGATCAAAGTAGAGGTAGCTGCTAGAAAACTGAAAAAAATGAACTCTGATGTAATAATTGAGGCTTTGCCTGTCTCTGTAAATGACTATACTGCTCTAGATGTAGTAGAGGGATGTGATGTTGTAATTGACGCCCTTGACAGTGTTAACGCTAGATATTCTCTTAACAAGGCCTGCATCAAAAAAAATATTCCATTTGTGACTGGAGCAGCAGTGGGAGTTTCAGGACAAGTGTTTACCATTTTACCGCATCAAACTGCATGTTATCATTGCATATTTCCATCGCTTGATGAAAACTCTATGCCCACATGTAGCACTGAAGGAGTGCATCCGTCAATACTTTCCATTGTTGGAGGAATTGAAGTTGCAGAGGCAGTAAAAGTCATGATTGGAAGAGCTCCTACTCTTGCAAACAAATTACTCTACATTGATCTTGACAATCTGGATTTCAATACTACTATATTCAGTAAGGTAGATGAATGTCCTGAATGCGGTTCAGGTAAGCGTGAAGAACTACCAACTCAGGAACTCATTGTAGAAGAGCTA
>JBOGQV010000014.1:0-5211 GCA_050749145.1 Nitrosotalea sp.
ACTAAAGATAGTCCTATCTGAAGCACTTTTTAAATATGCAAAGAAATTGGAAAATGAACTTCAGAATATTTCATTTTCTGAAATAGAAAAGATACGAAAAGTAAGGGATGAAAAACTATATGCTGAAAAAAGAGCGATTGAGGCGTTAATCAAATGAGCCTACAGTTGACACAAAGAAAAGTCAACAAATGTGCTCTTAAGTTGACAGAACCTGTATCAAGGTTCTGTACAAACGGTGGGACATAGTTTAACCTGTTTTCCATCGGGACATGAAAATATGTACAGAACCTAACTTTCTCGGCTTCTGTCACATGTGTAGATTTTTAGAGATACGATCTACAATCTGAGATTGGAGTTCTTCTATTTTCTTAAATAAAGATACGTTACTACCTGATTTTTCTTTAAGATTAATCAGAACATCCAATGTTTTTATCAATAATTCTACTTCTGATCCTTCTGACGTTGAAACCATATCTTTTTTGTAATTTATTAAAATTTAAACACATCGATTCGATCTTAGCTTTTATCGATCTACAAAATTCTTGATTTATTCTATCGATTTGTTTAGCTGTTCTAAAGATAAGTCAATTTCTTTTTTTAATAAAACTATTTGCCCCCGCATTGTGTTTATCAAATAATTAGCTTCATTTTCCCCTTTGCCAGTTGCATAGATCGGAGTATCATAGAAGGTTAATGCTTTTTTTATAAAAAAATTATAATATTCGATTCTGCTATGAACTGAATCAACAGAAGCCTGTAGATCCAATGGAAGTAGCATAAATGTTCCACTATGTAATGATGCGTCTATTGTTGAAACTGATATTGTACTATAGTTACCTTCGAACCCTCTTGTTTTATCATTCCACTTCACTTTACTAAAATCACTATCAGGGTTATTCAGACCTTTTTGTATATCTTGTAATTCATCCTTGATGGAATCTATCATGTTCTGTTTGATTTCTTTGGTTTTCCTTTTTTCTTCCCTTTTTGACCAAATTATTGGTAACCAAAAACCTAGACCAACACCAATAAGAGTTGCAATCAATTGAATAAGAAAATCCATCCAAAGCAATTTTGTCATTTTATTTTACTTGCATTTTGAATTAAAGTTCTCCATTTATCATTTCCTTTTATCTCAATTCCACAAGCCTCTGACGGAGTTTTACCATCAAGTGACATGTGTGGTCTAACATAATTATGATAAATCTGATAGCCATTAATCAAAGGTGAATCAGTCTTTTTTAGACCTCTTGCTACCTTTTCTCTATCTCTGAACTCACCATTCATCCTTTCCATCTTATTGTTATTCATATCTCCACTCATGCGTATGTGTCTCAAGTGGACTGATCTAATGCCTTTTTGTGTGAAAAATTCCTTGTTGAATGCTTCCTTGTAGGACTGCAAGCCATCGGTTATCATTAGTTTAGGAATAGTTTTTGTTACTTGTTGCTCATTACGTATTCTTACTAAGAACATACAGGATATTGATCAGTATGACTATACCGAAAGTAACAAAGAGTAATGGAAGTTTTTTCTTTAAATCACCTACCTTTGATTGATACCTCTGTATAACAAAGTAAGAAATTATCGAGTAGATGGCAGTAATAGCAATACATCTTGTAACAAGTTCCTTAGCTAGATCAGATGATATGATATCCACCATAAAGAGAACGGTACGTACAAGATTAATGAAGATATCTTATGATTATTTTTAACTCATACTTGCATTTTGAATTAAGGCTATCCATTTGTTATCACCTTCAATTTTAATTCCACAAACTTCCGCAGGAGTCTTACACCATCTAATGCCTACAGGGTCTTAGAAAGTTGCGGTACATTTGGGAACTACAAATTGAGGGAGGGTTATTTCTTGTAAGATACTAGTTTGTTCAGACGTTCTATTATTCTGCGTCCCATCTTAGAATCAAGTCCTATACTGGTACTAACGCCTACACGTTCAAATTCGCCTCGAATCATTTTTCTTATTTTTACTTCATCTTGTGCTGTTAACATGATTTCTATACGTCTATCTTGCTATTAAGACTGATTTAAGACAGAATTGTTACCTTGGAGATTATTTTTTAGATGGTTAATTTCCATTGGTAGAAATTTATGAACGGCGAGTCTTTTTCTTCTTCCTGTTTTTACTAGATTGATAGGCAAAAAAGCCAAGCACTGTACCAATAATAACAGTCGCTGCAACCATACCCGTCAAAATTGATGGATTTACATGAGAAATATCCATAGAAATCAGGTATTGAGACCAAGTTAATTAAGATTGATCATGAGCAAAATTAAGAGCCCAGAATTTTTCAATTTGAAATTATCGATATAACATTCCATCCTGTCAAGTATCTAGTAAGCTTTATCCTACAACTAGGACACCATTCATACCTTAACGTATAATCATCACATGCAGGATTAAGACAAGTGGATTCTTTTCTGCAACGAGGACAGATGTGATTTTTCAAGATTTTTTCCTACTTGCGTTCTGTATCAATGTCATCCATTTGCTATTGTCTTGAATATAATTTACATTGAGCATGACTCTGTTAGTTTTAGAATTTATTAATTGAGATTGTTGATTATATGATAAAATGGTTAGCGTAGGTACAGCAAAATAGCTGGACTTGTTATGACGCCAGGATACTTGACATGATAGGTACTAAGCATTTGATCTAGTACAAGGTCTACGATTAACTTAGCATAACTTTGAAAAAATCAGATTTTAGTTTATCAATATCAGATAGCCTATCAGATTCAGACCTAATTTCATCTACAACAGTATAGTAATCATTCACATACACTTCTTTGAGTACAGCCCGCAAGTATTCCGGATGCTCTATGCATTGTAAAATCCAACAGTTGTAAAGAGATTGAAGTTTTGCAAGAACCAGATTATAGTTAGTATCTCCCCGTCTCATCAACACTACCTCAATACAGGTTATGAAAGCTATCTTGTTTTCTTCTTCTATTGAAACCATCAAAAAAAGCCTAATTTCTGATGTTATATCATTTTGTATCATAGAATTATGAATTAGTGATGAAAACAAGCGAAACTGTTATCCTAGTTGGTTTTCAGATAGTTTACATATTTTTCAAATTATAAGTATAACATTACACTTGGTTTAACCATAATCTGACATAGATTACAAGCATGGATTATTACAATACGGTAAAACAATAGGACTCTATTCTTCACTAATCAGTTCAATGAATGCATCAATCTTGTTGTCTTCTTCAAGACCGGTTAGCTCATTTTTGATCTTTTCCACAGGTGCAAGATATTTACCATCAAACACTTCTTTTAATGCAAAGTTTAGCACATCAGGTTTTCGATAGCAATCTGAGAACGTCATGTGATGAGAACCAAGTATTTCCGCTATTTTGCTATGATTACTGACGCCAAATTCCATTAGGACTTTTTCTATAATGACACCAACTGCATTACCAATCAGTTTTTCACTATCACCCATGGCAGGTATTATGTACAGGATATCAAGTCATTAAAAAGGAATTGTGTACAAGTATAATTCCAGGAACATAGTTAATCGAGTCTTTTATACGATAAAGTCCAATTATTTATGGAACCGTGGATGTGTCTTCCTAGTGTACGATCACACCATCACTATGACACAAGTCCCTAATATCCACGGTTTCATTTTTATTTTACAACAGGGAATCTGGCCAGATTTTGTATTCCCAGAACACATTTGCCAGTTCAAAACGAACGAACACATTCTTTTCAATCTAGATATCATAGCAAATATTGCAGATTCTATACTGGCGGTATGTTCTTTGGGGTAAAACCCAAAGGGCGACCGCTAGAATCTGATCATTTTTTTATTTTACATACCAATGATTGGACCAGGTGTCCTTTGAACAGAAAATCAGAAATTTTGTATGCAGATACTGCAAGAGCTATGAACAATCCACCGGTAGGAAGGACTAGAAGCGTATTCTCTAAAACTATGATAGACTTAACCGAGGCATAGCCTGAAAACATAACAAAGACTAGCAAGGTAAACCCCATCACCTCAAGGGCAATCGTTCTATGGTACAATACAGTTGGATCTATTGTCAAGAGAAAACGATGCCAATTTCCAGATTAAAGCACCCGGGTAGATAATTTTTGACACAGGGTCAGATCAGACTAGTTTTAAAATTAATCAACGATAAAATTATACTATTGTACTTGACAGATAACTTGTAAAATCTACTTTCTTCTTTTTCGTTGATTTGGTTTGTTTTGGCCTGGGACTCTTTTTAGGATGAATCTTTTTCTAAAATTGTCTTTGTTTCGTGTAATGGATATAGTTCCATGTCTTTCTCGTGATGGAACCTTTGGAGTTTGTCCTCTTACTTTTCCTGCTTTAGTAAGCGATCCGTGAGTTGGCACGAATGAATTCTTTTTTAATTCAATTTATGTATTTGGTTTGAGGAAAAAATTTACCAGTATTTTGCCTTGATTGTCTCAATGACTCGCTCGTGTTCTGGGCCCTTTCTTCTTGCATATTTTTCCATTGCAGTTAATGGAACACCACCCAGTGTTCTTGCAAGACCTGTGAATGCCTTTTTCTTCAAGGTGTTGTTGCTTCCTGTCTTGTCCATGAATTTCTGTATACCATACTTGAAGTTGTGTTGCCATGTCTTGTACATGACACCAAGTTGTGGTGCAGTCAATTCATTTCCAATATCAAAGAACTCTGATTTTTCAAGTAATCCAATTGGGACAAATGTCAATGGTGTTACGGTAAACTGGGATTCTGGTTGTTCTAGTTCTAGCTCATTGATGAGTCGTATTGTATCCCATCCGTCCTCTTCTGTCTCTGCATTATCAAGACCCATGATTAGTGTAAATGCTGGAATCCAGTGATTCTCGTTTAGTGTCTTTACTCCTTCCTTGACTACCCAGTGCCATTCTTCTGGCTTGTATGGGGCAAGTTTTCTGTCTGCATATTTTCCAATCAATCTTAGGCTTCCAGTCTCAAATCCACATTGGACTCCGGTCTTGTTGTTAGGACCTGACTTGATTATCTTTGAAAGGTTTGGTAATAGTTTTTCATCAGCAATTGCACCAGCCAAAGTACCGTGAGTTGGGTTGGTATGTTCGATTCCACAGGACATGACTGCCTTGAAGAGTTCCTCTAATGCATCTCTGTTTGGAGCCATGTTCTTGGTCTTTCTTGGGTCAAGGCCGTAGACGAAGAT
>JBOGQV010000015.1:0-2400 GCA_050749145.1 Nitrosotalea sp.
ATGTGCACTAGTTGTTGGTTCTGGTGCTGTTGGTTTTGGAGCTTCTGCTGGTTTCATTCCTGCTGGAAGTGTACCATGAGTTGGACCTGATGCAGCTGGTCTTTGTTGTGGTTTTGGAGATGGCGAAGTCTGCGCAGGTTTTTGTTCCGCAGGCTTTACCTGAGATGATAAATTAGCAAGCTTTGCTTCAAGCTCTGCTATTTTTGCCTCTAGTTCGGCAGTATTAGATCCTTCTGCAACTTTTTTAGTAGAACGTGCTTTTTTTGGTGGTGATTCTTTAGACATGTAGTAGTTGTGAGATATGGCAGTTTATTTACATTTTGATCAGACCTAGGTTTGGCCAAATTCGTAGAAGTTTTATAAGAAGCAAGCCCGTCTTTTAGGCATTGGACGACTTTGAAAAGGAATATCCAGGCTTTGACTGGAAGAATATTCCAGCATACAAACACCCAGGAGGAAGAAACTGCCCATGTCCAAAACACGAATACATACGCGAGCAGATCGGTGTTGCAAAGACCGTAAGCCAGACTTCAAAGGAGCCAAGCAATATCACACTCAAGTTTTGTCCAGATCATTACAATGTATACCTCAAAGAGGTAATTCCATCCATGCCTCTAAAATATAGAATTTTAACAAAGATTGCACTCAAGATAGGAGCAATCAAAATTGAGCAACTCAAGTATATGCAATCAGACCAATGTTTCTATTGCAGATTTGGCTCTGGCGGACACGATAAGAAGAATGAGCTTCCGCCAATTTTCTAAATAGGACTAATCAAGACTTTTGGTTTGTTAGGAGTGTCATGGTGACATCTTTTTCCACAGAGTGGACATGTGATTCTGTCAAGAAATATGCATTGACAGATATGTGACTTCATGTAGCTGTCTGCAGTCTTAGAGTATTCTCCGGTTCCATTGCAAAAAGAACATTGAGTATCAAGAAGAATAATTTTTCCCTGACCTCCACAGACGGGACATTTTTGTTCAGCCAACCTGATGGCATTTTCCTTACAGGATAATTAAAGTCCTCTTGTCAGATATTTCCTTGAAAAACATCAGTTGAAAATCTAGTTAAGCTTATACAATATACAAATCCAGTAAATATGTGCCTATAGAAGACATATCAGAACTTATTGAAAAGTTGGAAAAAGCCGGAGAGCTCAGAAGAGTAAAAACTCTAGTTGATACAAATCTGGAGATTTCAGAGATTCTCAGTAGAGTAATGTACTCTAATGGTCCTGCAATACTTTTTGAAAATGTAAAAAATTACGATATGCCAATACTTGCCAATGCGTTTGGTTCACTCAGACGACTTGAAATTGGACTTGAGATGCAGGACTTTACTGAAATTGGTCAGAGAATTGTAGATATGACAAGAATGGAGATGCCGACAGGAATTTTTGACAAGCTGCGAAAACTGCCAGAACTCTCAAAGATGGTAGACATTGCACCCAAATTGCAAAAAAGTGGACCCGTCACAGAAGTAATAGAGGACACCCCCTCATTTGACAAGATTCCAATTCTTAAAACATGGCCAAAGGATGCTGGCAAATTTATTACGTTTGGATTGATTGCAACAAAACACCCAGAGACAGGCGTGCGAAATCTAGGGGTATACAGAATGCAAATCGTAGATAGTACCCATGCACTAATGCATTGGCAAAAGCATAAACGTGGTGCACATCATTATGACATAAAAAAAGATTCTGGAAACAAAATAGAGGCAGCAATAATAATTGGCTCAGATCCTGCAACAGTATTTTCTGCAGTGGCTCCAGTACCCGAGGGCCTTGACAAATATGTATTTGCGGGAATTACAAGGAAAACAGGAATCAAGACAGTCAAATGTAGAACAGTGGACCTGGAGGTTCCAGCTAATGCAGAAATTGTACTAGAAGGATATGTTGACCCATCAGATATCAGAATGGAGGGACCATTTGGAGATCATACAGGATACTATACACCTCCTGAACCATATCCAGTATTCACATTAACTGGAATCATGCGAAGACAAAAACCAATTTACCTCACAACCATAGTAGGAAAACCAATTCTAGAAGATGCACATATTGGTAAAGTAATTGAGCGTTCATTTTTGCCCCTCATCAGAATGTTTCATCCAGAGGTGGTGGATTTTGCAATGCCAGCATCAGGATGGTTTCAAGGCATGGCAATAATTTCAATCAAGAAACGATATCCAGGACAAGCAAAAAAAGTAATGATGGGCCTATGGGGAATGGGTCAGCTTGCACTGACAAAATTCTTTGTAGTTGTAGATGAAGATGTCAATGTTCATGATTTGAATGACGTAATTTGGGCAATTACCACAAGATCAGATGCTGCAAGGGATACCGTAATAATCAACAACACGCCAACAGATACACTTGACCCAGCATCTCCT
>JBOGQV010000016.1:0-2781 GCA_050749145.1 Nitrosotalea sp.
ATTTTTTGCGGGTCTGCTGTTTTTGCATAACGTGATTGGAGTCTATGCATACTTTACAATGATGGAACTATATGCTGTAGCATTATTGCCATACATGTTAGCAGTACATGTTGCAGAACTTGCTGGCATACTGATATTTTTGAAAATAACTCTGCAATAGACTTGATTTATTTGTAAGATGAACAAAATCAATCTGTGAAACAGCAATACAAAGAATATCTTCAATTAAACAAGAACATCTTTCTAGGATTTCTTGCATCAATTGTAGTCTCTGCAATTGTTGCACAAATGTTTTCAAGTCAACAAAGCTATGTCAATGCAACAATAACTCTGGGTGTTGACTATCTTGTATATTTTTCCACTTTTGGGACACTCTTTTATTTTGATAATAAGAAAAAATATCTCTTAAAAACAGGAGAAGTGGACAAGGCAGGTCTACGACGAGATCTGATAAAAGTAATATCTTCTCTTGGAATAGGAGAGGTTGTCTATACAATTTGCAGATGGTCCCTGCAATATTATCTACTTACAAATTCATACCAAGCTTATACTGCATCATTGATATCTCAATCCGTATCTACTGTGATCTATATGGTTACAGTAAACTTGAGTGTAAAATTCATGAGGTTGTACAAAGATGGTCCTTAGCATATTTGTTGATGGTTCGGGAGGAGCCAATTCTGGCTTTGGCTATTTCATCAAAGAGACAGGCGAATCATTCTATGAAAAAAAATCCGACATAACAAACAATCAGGCAGAATATATGGCCATAATCTCTGTACTGAAAAATTTTTCAGGTATTGCAGATGAGATTGTAATCTTTAGTGATTCAAAAAATACTGTTTCCCAATTAAACCATGAATATGCTATAAACAATGACCAGCTACGAAGTCTTGCAAGAGAAGCATGGGAACTGATGATAAAACTGCCAAACCTGAAGATAATCTGGATTCCTAGAAGTCAAAACCTAGCTGGAAAAATGCTTGGCAGTTAAAACTAACATTTGAGATCGGACATTTTTCTTGGATAAACTTATTATACAAATACATTTGAGTCGATCTCATTAAAATGAGCGAATCAATTTTTCTATCTCCAAAATCAATCGCTATAATCGGAGCTTCTGATAAGGAAGGAAGCGTAGGACGAGCTATTACATCAAACATACTAAAAGGATACACTGGAAAAATTCTTCCAATTAGTCCAACAAGAGAAACAGTATTTGATAGAAAAGCATACAAAAGTGTTCTAGATGTTCCAGAAGAAATAGATCTTGCTGTTGTGGTAACAAAAAATGATGTTGTTCCTGCAGTACTAGAAGAGTGTGGCAAAAAGAAAATCAAGGGAGCAATTGTCATCACTGCTGGATTCAAGGAGGTCAATGAGGAAGGAGCAAAACTTGAACGAAAACTTGCAGAAATTGCAAAGCAATACAACATCAAAATCATAGGACCAAACTGTCTTGGTGTTATGAATCTAGCACCACAAACAATGATGAATTCCACTTTTCTCAAAGTTACACCAAAGTCTGGCGGAATTGCTCTTGTGTCTCAGAGTGGTGCCATATGTGCAGCACTTGTTGAGGATGCAAGTGCACAAGGGATAGGATTTTCCTCCGTAATCAGTATGGGAAATAAAGTTGACCTCAACGAAGTAGACATTTTAAAAATGCTTGCAGAACATGAACAGACCAAAGTCATTGTAATGTATCTTGAAGATATGACAAATGGTAGAGAATTTTTGAAAATATGTAAACAAATTACTAGATTAAACAAATTAAAAAAACCAGTACTGGTTCTAAAATCTGGTAGAAGTCCGGAGGGTGCAAAGGCAGCAATGTCTCACACTGGTGCTCTCATGGGCTCTGATGAAATCTATGATGCATTACTTACACAATCTGGTGCAATCAGGGTTGATACAATGGAAGAATTATTCGATTATGCAGTGGCTTTCTCAAAGCAACCACTGCCACTAAAGGGAGATCTGGTTATAGTATCAAATGCAGGAGGACCTGCAATAATTTCTACAGATGCTTGCTCGAGGATAGGAATCAAGATGGCAAGCATAGAAAATATACGACCACAGATAAATGCAGTAATTCCTCCATGGGGAACATCTCGAAATCCAGTAGATATTGTAGGGGATGCTGATTTTAACAGATTTGATCATGTGTTAAATCTTGTACTTGCCCATCCAAATGTTGGTTCAGTCATAACAATGTGTACACCCTCTGCAACACTTGATTACAACAAGCTTGCAGAAGTAATTGTTACTGCCTCAAAAAAATACAACAAGACAATGCTTGCAAGTCTAATGGGTCTTGATGAGGGAATAAGGAATAGAGAAATTCTCGCAGAAGGGGGAGTTCCATATTACACATATGCAGAAAAAGCAATTCGTGCACTCAAGGCAATGTTGAGATTTTCGCAATGGTCACAAACATCTGAAGGAAAGATACAGCAGTTCAAAGTAAACAAGAAAAAGGTAGAACAAATTTTTGCCAAGGTAAAATCTGAGGGACGAAAGAATTTGTTAGAAGAGGAAGGGCAAGAAGTTTTGAAAGCGTATGGTTTTCCTGTACCTAAAAGCATTCTTGCCACAAAGGAAAAAGAGGCAACAGTTGCAGCAAAAAAAATTGGGTATCCAGTTGTAATGAAGATAGCTTCACCACAAATAATTCACAAGTCTGATGCAGGTGGAGTCAAAGTGGGATTGAAGACTCCGCAGGAAGTCAAAAAAGCCTTTAAAGAAATAATAAAAAATGCAAAAAAATACGACAAGAAA
>JBOGQV010000017.1:0-3864 GCA_050749145.1 Nitrosotalea sp.
AACACCTTTTACATCTTCAAGTTTTTCTCCAACAAAAGCAGATCCATCCATTTTGCTTCCACGCAATGCAGCAGCTTTTCCTGTTACAGATTCTAAGAACATTCCAACTGTCATTCTAGACGGGAAAGCATGAGGATTAATCAAGACATCTGGAACAACGCCGTCTGCAGTATATGGAAGATCTTCTTGGTTAACAAGTAATCCGACAACACCTTTCTGACCGTGTCGTGAAGCAAATTTATCACCGATTTCTGGAATTCGTAAATCTCTAACTCTGATCTTGTACATTCGTCCACCATCATGAGATTGAGTCATGACAACAGTATCAACAACTCCATTTTCAGATGGTCTAACTCCTATGGATGTATCTCTTCGATATGGTCCTTTTACTTCAAATTCTCTATATTCTTCCATAAATCTTGGTGGACTTGTTTTTCCAATCAAAATATCTCCGCCTTGTGCAGTAGATTCTGTTGCAATAACTCCATCTTCTTCTAATAATCGATATGCCTTGTCTCCTCTAAATCCACGAATATTCCCTTCTGCAGTTGGAATTTCGAAATTATCTCGCATTCCTCCAGGATATTGTTTTGCTTCAGCTTCATAGATTCTGTAGAAGAATGTTCTGCCAAGACCTCGGTCAATTGAGGATTTGCTCAAGACAATAGCATCTTCAATGTTATAGCCATCAAATGGTAATACTGCAACAACACAGTTCTGACCAGCTGGTCTGTCCTCTAATCCCAGAAGACCCATTGCTTTTGTGTTAACAATTGGAGTTTGAGGATACAACATTAGGTGTTGTCTGACATATGTACTAGCATTCATGAGCGGAGTTGAAAAACCAAGACTTTGTTTTGCCATTGCAGATTCATATGTATTTCTTGGAGATTGATTATGTTCAGGATATGGAATTATTGATGCACCTGCGCCTAGAATTGCAGATGGGAATACTTCCATGTGAGTGTGTTTCTTTATTTCAGTTTCATCAATTGCAATGTAAGAGTTTTCTTCCTCATTAGCATCTACTAATTCGATTATTCCCATGTGTAACAAATCTGTCCATGAAAGGAACTTTTTGCTTACCTTATCAATTAATTCTTGAGTTAGGAGAATTTTATTTTCTTTTATTACAATAAGAGGACGCAAAACTCTTCCAGCATTACAATTAACATAAAGTCGTTTAGTAGAGCCCTCAAAGCTAGACTGATACAAGAAGATTCCAACGTGTGGATGAATCTTGAAGTTTCTTCTAAGATCTCTTAGGGAATCAACAAGCTTCTGTCCATCCTTAAAGTATCCAATTAATCTTCCATCTACAAAAACTCTGGTGCCTTCTTTTTTCAATTCATCTTTTGCATCAGACACATATGTTACACCTAAATCATAGAGTTTTTCTATTATGTCCTCAGATGGAACATTAACAGAAATTATTGCAGAGAGAGCTAAATTCTTTACTAGTCCACAATTTGAACCCTCAGGAGTTTCACTTGGACATATCCTACCAAAGTGTGTAGCATGAAGATCTCTTGCTTCAAAGTTAGGCTGGCTTCTACTTAGAGGAGATTGAATTCTTCTAAGATGACTAATAGTTGAAAGATAATTAGTTCTATCAAGAAGTTGAGTTACACCAACTCTACCTCTTCCCCAATTTCCAGTTGCAATAGCGTTATTCATTTTATCAGTAACAATTCCTGGTCTAACAGCAGCTGCTACTGCATTGATACCTCGCTTTTGACCTGATCTTTCTAGTTGATATTTCATGTCTCGAACTAGATTTCTAAATGCAGTTCTGAAAAGATCAGCAAGCATTTGACCTGCGAATTTTATGACTTTATTTCCATAATGATCTTTATCGTCAGTGGCAATCCAGCCCAACTTTAATTCAATTAGTTTACAGGTAGCTTCACCCAAAAATAGTGCTTTTTCTTTTCTGTTATCAGGATGTTTACCAAGATGTGGAAGAAGACCCCAATCAAGTAATGTTTCTGCTCGCTTTATCTGGAATTCTTCGAGCATACCAGGTGCAATTCTCTTACTAATGTAGACTATGGCATCTTTTGCAGTTGGCACATCACCTGATTTTTCAAATGAGCCCTCAAGTTCATCTTGAATGTCATCTACTAGCGATACAGATGCAGCTATCTCTCGATCTGATTCAAGACCCAATGCTCGCATCAGAGTAACTACTGGAATATCAACAGGAGAACCAGGAATCTTTGCAACAATAAGTCCATCATTTTTCATTATTAATTCTAATTTTGCTCTATATCCAACAATTGAAGAATAAACTTTAGCTTTGAAAACAGTATTACCGCCAACAGTTTCTCTATCTACAATGATTTTATTGTAAGAAAGATCTTCTAGTCCAACTATAACTCGTTCAGAGCCATTTATGATAAAGTAGCCACCAGGATCACTTGGATCTTCACCATGCTCTACAAGTTTCTGCTCAGATAGATTGTGTAGTATACAAGCATTTGATCTAACCATAACAGGCATGTCTCCAATGTGGATATATCGTGATTCGAGAATTTTACCGTCTTCTACTACACTTGCTTCAAGCATTATAGGAGATGCATATGTAACATTTCTAAGTCGTGCTTCCATTGGTGCAATGTGAGTGATTGAGCCATCAAGTTCCATCATACGTGGTTGTTGAAGTTTTACTTTTCCAAGTTGAATTTTGTATGGATACTCTGCACTTTCAATCTCAATCTGTCCAACTTCATCTATAATACTTTGAAGTCCGCGTTCAAGAAATTCATCATATGAGTTAAGATGTTGTCTTGCAATTCCTTCCCTCTTTAGTATATCTTGAATTATAGGCCAGCGTTTATTTGAAATGTTTACCATTATTCTTCCACCACATACCTATAGTACAAGCTCTCTCCAGCAGTAGGACTTTTTCTCGTAATTTTTATCATATCACCAGGTTTTACACCTAAACCTCGGATTGCTGGATCGCTCACATAGATTAACGGCATTTCAGTAGGCTTGGTATGATATTTTTCAAGAACCTTCTCTGCTTCGTCTTTATTTATGATCTCATGTTTTGGAACATAGATGTGATCTGGAATGAGTATTTTCTCTTTTTTACTTATCATGTTTAAAATCTCCTTTGAACATTAGCTGTAAACGTATGACTAATCCACAAACTAAGATGCATCCACCGAGAGGTTAATATATATCTAATTTGAAGCGTGTCAAAAATAGCATCTTTTGTCAATAATTTTTTCCGCAACTTTAAATAGCAAAAAAAATTATTTCCAACCAGGATGAGTACTCGCTTTAAAGGATTTGCGTTACTTGTAATTCTGCTTTGTGCCATAGGAGTAATGCCAGTTTTTGCTTCTCCATATGCTCTACAGAATCCAACAGGTACAAATTCTACAAATGCTACATCTGGAAATACAGGTATTGTAGGTTCCACATCCACAGGTCAAATCACAGTAGCAACCGACAAGACTTCATACAATGATGGGGACAAGGTTATGATATCAGGAAGTACACAAGACTATATTTCTGATACACCAATCACAGTCATCATCACTAGTCCAATAGGAAACATTGTCAAAATTGATCAAGTGGCTCTAGGATCTGACAGAACCTTTTCAACATCCATAATGGCCACAGGTGCCCTCTGGCAAGCAGCAGGTACATATACAGTAAAAGTACAATTTGGTAGTCCAGATAGAACAGCTGAAACAACCTTCCAATTTGCAGGATCATCAGGACCAGGAGGAAATGGAAACACTATACCAGTAGACGGTACAAACCTATCTGTAAAATACAGCATAACCAATGTCAAAGTCCTTGGCATAAAAGCTGTCTTGCAATCAAAATCATTGATTGTGTCAATAC
>JBOGQV010000018.1:0-6781 GCA_050749145.1 Nitrosotalea sp.
TAAAGGGTTACAGCCTTCAATAGATTAGTAGAATAATATTTTAGCGTACTTTGGGCAGATTCCAGTTGTATTTCATAGCAACTAGTCTTAGCATAGTTGTAACCAATATAGCTCCAATTGTTGCCACCTCGATTTGAAGTTGTACCAACAAGAGAACGTAAAAAACGACAACTCCCAAAAAACTTGCTGAAGCATATAGCTCTTTGACAAAAACCATCGGTATTTCATTTACAAACATATCTCGCAAAATTCCTCCTCCCACTGCTGTCACCATTCCAGCCATTGCCATAGCCAGAAAATTCATTCCAAACAATTGATATGCAAGAGTTGCCCCGATTGCAGTAAAGACACCCAATCCAAGGGCATCAAATTTTAAAAACAAATTCCAGTGTTTTTGCATTTTAGGATAAAGAAAGAATATGACAATACCAGTAACAGTGGTAATTATTACATAATTTGGATCAGATATAGAATGAGGTGGAAAATGTCCAAGTACTATGTCTCGTATAGTACCGCCAGCTACACCAGTAATGGTTGCAAGAATTATGATTCCCACAATGTCTGCTTTGTGTTCAATTGCCTTGAATGCGCCAGTAACTGCAAAAGCCATTGTTCCAAACAAATCCAATATTAGCACAATAGTTTGAATTGGAGACGACAGTTCAGTCAAATAACAAGTAACCAGAACTATAGTAAATAATGTTTAAGAAATTACAAAAAAGGGATAGATTACAGTTTTAACCGAATAATGCAGAAAGGCCTTCCATTGCCTGTTCTTCGGTCTTTGCAGATGGTAGCTCAGCATCTTTCTTTCCTTCTGATGCGCCTCCACCTGATGGTGCTGCTGGTGCAGCAACTGCTACTGGGGCAGCCTTGATTGCTTCCTCAATGTTTACATCTGCCAGTGCTGCAACAAGTGCTTTTACTTGTGCTTCATTTACTTCAGCACCAGAAGCCTTTACAACATTAGCAATATTTGCTTCGTTGATTTCCTTCTTTTGTTTGTGCAAAAGCAAAGCAGCGTATACGTATTCCATTGTAAACAAATTTTGAAAGAGGCATAATATAAAACTATGGAGGCTTGGAAAAATAAATCTAAATTGGTTTTCTTAATTTAAGATCTTAAGACCTCTACAGATCGAGTACATGTATTTCTTCAAGTCTTTGTCATAAAGCGTATCCATCCTTTGTTTTAAAACACGTTTTGCCTGTTCTCTTTCTGGGCCATCAGGTAAAGAGAGTACATTGTTGATTAATTCAGGTATGGATTCTCTAACCCAGCCAGAAATAATATTATGAATATTTTTATGAATTTTTTCAACTGGATCACTATTGACATCAAAGACACCAGTGAAATTATTGTGCTCTACCCTATAGATTAAAGCAAATATGCATTCTTTTGGATTAGGGTTCTTCAAAATTTCAAGTGATTGCGGTCCAGCTTTTCCTTGTGATACTTTGTTCTTAAGACCTACCGGATTTATTATCATCCCGTTAACTCCTATGTTGGAATTTTCTACTCCTGTTACTATTCCTACGATAATATCGCTGTGTTCACCATTAGGTTTTGATGCAAAGACATGATCTCCTTCTTTCCAACCCTTTTTTGCAAACATACGAAACTTTCCCAGTAAATCATATTTAATGTGTTGCTTCAGAATGCTTAATATCAGTCAGAAGAAAAAAATTGTGAAATGAACAAGGATGAAATTCTTTCAAAGTTTTCTACTGATCCAGACAGATACTACAAGGTTGCATTATTTGAAAATGAGGGGTTTAGAAGAAAATCATGTGGTAAATGCCGCAGGTTTTTTTGGACTTTGGATGACGGAATCAATCTGTGTCCTGACCACATAGAGAACAGCTATTCCTTCATTGGCGACCCACCTACAAGCAAGAGATTTGATTATACCCAAGCATGGAAAGAAGTAGAATCATTTTTCGTACAAAACAACCACAAGTCAGTTGGAAGATATCCAGTAGTTTGTAGATGGCGTGACGATCTTTATTTTACAATTGCATCAATAGTAGACTTTCAAAGAGTTATGGGTTCAAAAGTTGTCTTTGAGTTTCCTGCCAACCCACTAATTGTCCCGCAGACGTGTCTTAGATTCAAAGATATTGAAAATGTAGGAGTAACAGGTAGACATTTTTCTAGTTTTTGCATGATAGGACAGCACAGCATACCAAACTCACATGGGTATTGGAAGGACAAGTGTGTAGATCTCGATTTTAAACTTCTTACAGAGAGATTTGGAATTGATAAAAAAGAAATTGTATTTGTAGAAGATGTATGGGCAGGGGGAGGATCATTTGGCTCATCACTTGAATACTTTGTAAGAGGACTTGAACTTGGCAATGCAGTATTTACTGAATTTCAGGGAGACCTGACTAATTATTCTACATTGGATCAAAAAATTATCGATATGGGTGCAGGTCTTGAAAGATTTGCATGGGTGACGATGGGAACTCCTACTGCATATGATTGTTGTTTTGGTCCAATAACAAAACACATGATAGACAAAATAGGTATCGATACAGATTCTAACATAATTTCAAAGTATTTCATGTCAATAGCAAGAGCTCTCTCAGAGTCAGACGATATTGCACTAGTTAGAAAGACAGCTGCAAAATTAGCAGGTCTTGATGAGACAAGACAGGAAAAGATGATTTCTCCATTAGAAGGAGTATACATGATAGCTGATCATTTGAGGACACTAGTCTTTGCAATTTCCGATGGAGCATTACCAAGCAATGTAGGCGGAGGTTACAACCTGAGAATGATTCTCCGAAGAACACTTGCAACCATGGACAGGTTTGGGTGGAATTTTGACCTCAACGACCTAATTGATCTGCACATAGATTATCTCAAGTCAACATATCCAGAACTTGAACAGACTCGTAATGATGTAAAAATAATACTAGAAGTAGAGAGGAATCGCTACAACGAGTCCAGAGTCAGAATGAAAAACATGGCAACTACAATTAAGACACAAAATAAGAAATTGTCAGTAGATGATCTTATTCGCCTATACGAATCAGATGGCATAACTCCTGATTTTCTCAAAGAATATCAGATAATACCAGAAATCCCTTCAACATTTTATGAAAGACTATCGGACTTGCATCAATCCGAGAAGACTGAGAAAAAGGAAGAATTGGATTTAGATGGAATCCCAGATACAGATTTGTTATATTACAAAGATGATCCCCATGAATTTGAAGCCAAGATACTCAAGGTAATAAAAAACAAATTTGTCATACTGGACAAGACATCATTTTATGCAAGAGGCGGAGGACAGGAACCAGATCACGGAAAAATTGCAGAATTTGATGTGATAGATGTTAGCAAACACGGAAATGTTGTCTTGCATGAGATTAAAGATGGCATTCCAAAAGAGGGCATGATTGTAAAATGCAGAATTGATTCTGCTAGAAGATACGGAATAACACGAAATCATTCCAGTACTCATGTACTAAACGCATCTGCAAGAAATACTCTAGGTTCTTGGATCTGGCAGCATTCTGCTTTCAAGGATGCAGAGTATGCAAGGCTTGACATCACTCACCATTCAAACCTCACAGAAGAAGAAATAACAAGAATAGAAGATCTTGCAAATACCACCATAAGAAAGGATATTCCAATTTTGATTAACCAGTTTGAAAGAGGCGATGCAGAACAGGAATACGGTTTTAGAATTTATCAGGGAGGAGTAGTTCCAGTAAAATTAGTAAGAATTGTAAACATAGAAGGGTTTGATGTAGAAGCCTGCGGTGGAACACACGTACAAAAGACTGGCGAAATAGGATTGATAAAAATTACTAAGGCCGAGAGAATTCAAGACGGAGTAGTTAGACTAGAATTTGTTTCTGGCCAGTCTGCACTAAAGTACACCCAGACTCAAGACAAAAAGATCTCACATATAGTAAAATCTCTTGGCTCAAGCAAAGAAAAGATGTTAGAATCATTTGAACATGTAGTAAAAGATGCAGATGATACAAAAAGAAAGTTAAGACAGATAATCAAAAGAATATCAGAAGCATCTGCAAGAGAAGCAATATCGCAAGCAAAGAATCTTGGCAAAGTCAAACTGTATTCCATAATAGAAGAGGAGCTTGATGAAGAATTCCACATATCAGTTGGAGAGGTAGCAACAAAGCTTGACAAGTCCTTGATTTATTGTGTACTGGTAGTCAAAAATGAAACTATCAAGATAATAGCATTTGCAGGTACAGATGCTACATCTACCAAGAAAGCAGGAGATCTGGTAAAAGAAGCATCCAATGTTCTTGGCGGTTCAGGAGGTGGAAGAGATACGTTTGGTCAAGGAGGAGGAAAAGACCTGTCAAAGATAAAAGATGCTTTAGTGACCATAGAAAAATCAATTGTGGGGGAACGATAGTAAATGGAATGGACATCACTTGAAGAAAAGTGGAGACAGAAATGGGAAGAAGAAAAATATTTTGAGACAGACCCAAATTCCAACAAGAAATTCTTTGTTACAGTAGCATATCCATATCCTAATTCTCCCCAGCATGTAGGACATGGAAGAACATACACGTTAGCAGATGTTCATGCAAGATTCATGCGCATGTTAGGGTATAACGTATTATTTCCAATGGGATTCCACTATACAGGAACACCAATTTTGGGCATGGCCCGAAGAGTTCAAGATAATGATACTAAACTACTTGAAACATTTCGTACACTGTACAAAGTTCCTGAAGATAAGATAAAAGAATTTGTAGAACCAATAAAAATCGCAGATTATTTTCATCAGGAGATAAAAGCCGGAATGACCGAGATGGGATATTCTATTGACTGGAGAAGAGAATTTACCACAATAGATCCAGTGTATAGCAAGTTTATCGAATGGCAGTTTGGAAAACTAAAAGAAAAAAATCTCATAATTCAGGGTACCCACCCAGTAGGATGGTGTCCAAAGGATCAAAATCCAGTATCACAACATGATACGCAAGGTGATGTAGAGCCAAGCTTTACAGAATATACAATAATAAAATTCAGATATGACAAATATGTAATCCCTACTGCAACATTACGACCTGAAACTATTTTTGGTGTAACAAACATTTGGGTAAATCCAGAATTTGTATATGAGATAATACAAGTTGACAATGAAACATGGATAGTAACTAGTGAATGCGCAAGAAAATTAGAGTTTCATAATAAAACAATAACACGATTAGGCAACATGGCAGGCAAAGATCTAGTTGGCAAAAAAGTTCAAGTTCCTGAGAGAAATGATCAAGTATTAATTTTGCCAGCAAGTTTTGTCAAAAGCGGAAATGGTACTGGCATTGTAATGTCAGTTCCAGCACATGCGCCTTTTGATTATCAAGCCCTAGAGGATCTCAAAAAAGATATTGCAAAATATCCAAATCTATCTGAAATTCAAAATGTAAAGGCAATACCAATAATCCAAACAGAAGGTTACAGTCAGATTCCATCATTAGATGCAATAACTAAATTCCAGATTGAAGATCAAACTAGCCCTAAACTAGAAGAGGCTACAAAAGAGATATACTCTAAGGAATTTTACGGTGGCAGACTAACACAAAATACAGGAAAATTTGCAGACAAGACAGTTTCAGAAGCAAAAGAAGAAGTAAAGAAATGGATGCTGAAAGGCGGAAATGCAGATATTTTATACGAACTAAACGAGACTCCCATAAGGTGTAGATGTGGTGCAGAATGTGTAGTAAAAATTCTAAGCAACCAGTGGTTTCTCAATTACTCAGATCCCGAATGGAAAGCTAAAGTACACTCGTGGATAAATGAAATGAAAATTCTTCCAGAGGAAATTAGAAATGAGTTTAACAATGTAGTAGATTGGCTCAGAGAGAGAGCATGTGCAAGACAACATGGATTGGGAACAAAACTACCCTGGGACAAGAATTGGATAATAGAAAGTCTATCAGATTCTGTAATCTACATGGCATACTATACAATAGCAAAATATGTCAACAATAAAGAAATTACATCAGAAAATACGCCTGATGTATTTTTTGACTATACATTTTTGAACAAGGGAGATTCAGAAAGCATTGCATCCCAGTGTAAAATAACACCAGAACTTTTAGAGAAAATAAAAAATGAATTCCAGTATTTTTATCCTGTCAATGCTAGACATTCAGGAAGAGATCTGGTACCAAACCACCTGACATTTTTTATCTTCAATCACATTGCCATATTTCCAAGAAAATACTGGCCTGAAGAGATCGTAGTTAACGGATCAGTACTCATGGACGGAAAAAAGATGTCAAAATCAGAGGGAAACATAATCCCACTAAGAGATGCCATAAGAAACCACGGTGCAGATTCAATTAGGCTTACAATTTTGATCTCTGCAGAATTGTTGCAGGATGCAGATTTCAACCAAGAGGCAGTAAAAGGAATAAAGAACAAATTAGAAAACATGTTAGAAGAATGTTCAAAGTATAGATTATCCTCTTACGATGTAAAACTTGAACAAGAAGACAAGTGGATAAAAAGTAAGACCGAACAGCTGATTCTCAAAACAACTTCTTCCATACAAAAAATGAGATTAAGAGAAGCACTACATTTTATTCTCTATGAGTTTGAATCAGATCTTCAATGGTATATGAAACGAGCTTTAGCAAAGAAACGTGATAATTTTACTGGAATTTTACATGATATATTTTCTACACGAATATCAATGATGTCACCGTTTGCGCCATATGTGTCAGAAGAAATGTGGTCAAGACTAGGAAATACAGATATCGTATCAAAGTCTTCCTG
>JBOGQV010000019.1:0-4322 GCA_050749145.1 Nitrosotalea sp.
TTGGAGCCAAGCAAGTTCATTCTAAATACATTTAGCTTTTGTCTCTGGGTGTCTTTGTAGCCCATGTACACTTCGCCGTTTAATCCAAGTGCAGAACATGCCATTGCCGTTGCAACTCCATGCTGTCCTGCTCCTGTCTCTGCGATGATTCTTTTCTTCTTCATTCTTTTTGCAAGCAGTGCTTGGCCCAGTGTATTGTTTATCTTGTGAGCCCCACCGTGGAGCAAATCTTCTCGTTTAAGATAGATCTTGGCACCACCTGCAAACTTTGTCAAGTTCTTTGCTAGGTATAGTGGCGTGGGCCTTCCTGCATACTGTGTGAGGTAATAGTGTAATTCTTTTTTAAAATCGGCATCATTTTTGTACTTTAGGTATGCCTGCTCTAGTTCCTCTACTGCTGGAACTAGGGTTTCTGGGATGTATCTTCCACCAAATTCTCCAAACTTGCCATCTTTTGGGTATCCTAGTTTCATATTGCTAACACCAACTCTGATACTAGTCCCTTGATATCTTTACTCTTCATTATGCTACTACCCACCAAAAAAGCATCGGCGCCACATTTTTTCAAAAACTGGATATCTTTTGGCGACTCTACACCGCTCTCTGAGATTATGATTCGTTTTTCATTTCTATTTTCTAAAATAGATTTTGTGGTATCAAGTGAGATCTCAAGCGTATCTAGATTACGATTGTTTATTCCAAGTATGTCTGCTTTTGTTTTTGTAGAATCTGCAAACTCTTTTTGGGTGTGTGATTCTAGTAGTACTAGAAGATTTTTTTTGTGTGCATATGATACAAATTCGTCTATGTCCTGTGCAAACTTCATGTCAAATATGGCTTGTATCAAAAGAACTACATCTGCCCCCAATTTTTCAGCAGCGTCTATTTGCACTTTGTCCACAACGATGTCTTTCATAAGCAGTGGGACCTTGATCTCTTTTCTAATCTTTGTAAAATAATCAGGTGAGCCGTTGAACAAATATGGCTGGGTGAGAACTGACAGACCTACTGCACCTCCATCAACCATCTGCTTTGCAATCAAGACAGGATCAGAAACTTGTCGTATGTTTCCAAGTGATGGGGACGAAAACTTGACTTCTGTTACTAGTGATGCATGTTTGTTATTTTTTATCTGCTCCAATAGATTTTTTTCTGATTTTTGATTCTTGTAATTGATTTCATATGTTCCGTCACTTATTGCCTGCTGTGAATTTTTGGCAAGTTTTTCAAGCATATCTTTCATTTTTTCTCTAGCGCCTCCACCTTTGTTATGTCTCCACAGTATTTTATGAAACTTGTAAAAAGATCATATGCCTTTCCACTCTTTATTGACTGGAGTGATATCTCTAGGGCCTCATCGAATTTCTCTGAAAACCCTCCTACAATCAGCCCCGCGGCTGCATTAAGGGCTGTAATCTCTAGCATTGGTTTTTTGGCAGTTCCTTTCAGCACCTCCACAAATGCGTTTATTGCCTCATCTTTTGTTGAGATTTGAAAATCTGCAAGTTTTGCCTTGCCTAGGCCAAGTTCTACTGGGTCAAGTACTGAGCTTGTCACCTCGCCCTTGTTTAGGTGGTAAATGTAATTTTTGGATGTAGTAGATAACTCATCAAGACCGTCTTCTGAAATTACAGTCATTACATTTTCTGACCCTCTTGATTCTAAAAGTGATATTATTCTACTGAGATATTCTTTTGAATATACTCCGACTAGCTGATTCTTTACTTGTGCTGGATTACACAAGGGACCCAATAGATTAAACGCAGTCCTCTTGCCAAGACGTTTTCTTGCTTGAGAAACATTTTTCATGGCGGGATGAAACTTGGGGGCAAACATGAATCCTATTCCAAACTTTTCAATTATTTCTTGAACTCGCTGTGGTTCCATGTTAAGGTCATATCCAAAATATTCAAAAATGTCAGAGCTTCCACTTGTACTGGATACTGACTTGTTTCCATGTTTTGCCACCACTACGCCTGATACTGCAATTACAAACGACGCGGTAGTGGAAATGTTAAATGTACTCATCTTATCTCCTCCAGTCCCACAAACATCAATGATTTTTTGATTTATCTTTGGGTGTATGTGTATTGCATTTTGTTGCATTTTATCCAGCATTGCAAGAAGTTCCTGATCCGTTTCTCCCTTTTCTGTCAGGGTTCCAAGAAAACTTGTAGTCTCATCATCAGAAACTTTTCCAGATAAAATTTCATTCATGGCAGTAGTCATATCATCATAACTAAGATTTCCATTTGCAGAAATTTTTGTAATATACTCTGATATCATTTTTGCACCAACTTGATGAAATTACTCAAAATCTTTTTGCCTTCTGTAGTCATTATTGATTCTGGATGGAACTGGACTCCCTCTATTAGGTATTTTTTGTGGCGTATTGCCATTATTTCCTTGTCATCTTGGGCAACCGCAGTTACCTGAAGGTCATCTGGAATTATGGTCTTGTCTCCCACTAGGG
The DNA here is from genome assembly GCA_050749145.1 of Nitrosotalea sp. Classification (GTDB taxonomy): domain Archaea; phylum Thermoproteota; class Nitrososphaeria; order Nitrososphaerales; family Nitrosopumilaceae; genus Nitrosotalea. The sequence goes on from JBOGQV010000019.1 coordinate 2,474, forward strand.
AGTGATACCTTGTGGCCCTGAAGGGATTCTGCACACCCTCAAATAATGGAGATGGGGTGTATTCTACAGGACTTGTCTTACCATGCCTTACATTTCCCGCATTGACAACTTTTCCTCCAAATGCATGTATGATTCCCTGGTGGCCTAGACATACTCCAAGTATTGGTTTTGTAGGTCCTAGTTCTCTGATAACCTTGGTGCATATTCCAAAATACTTTTCGTCTTCTGGTGTTCCAGGTCCTGGTGAAATTATTATTGCATCATAGTTTCCTTTCTTGATGTCTTCTATTGTCACCTTGTCATTTCTGATGACATCTGACTCTACATCTAATTCTCCGAGCAACTGGGCAATATTGTATACAAATGAATCATAATTGTCAATAATTAGGAATTTCATTTTGTTGCCTCCTTTAGTGCAGTTATCATTGCATTTGCCTTGTGTTCTGTTTCCATCCATTCATTTTGGGCAACTGAATCTGTGACAATTCCAGCACCTGCTTGGATGAAACCTTTTGATCCATTCATGAATATGCTTCTTATTCCAATTGCAAAATCGCAACAACCGTTAAATGAAAAATATCCTACAGCTCCCGCATAAGGTCCCCTTGCATCAGGTTCAAGTTCATCGATTATTTCCATTGCTCGAATCTTTGGAGCTCCTGATACAGTTCCTGCTGGAAAGACTGCTTTCATTGCATCATACATGTCATATTTTTTATCCAATGTTCCAACTACATGTGTTACAATATGCTGAACATGACTGAATTTTTTTACTGCCATTAGTTCTTTGACATGCACTGTTCCATACTTGCATACTCGACCAATGTCATTTCTGCCAAGGTCTACAAGCATTGTATGTTCTGCAAGCTCCTTTTCATCATGGAGCATCTCCTCTTTTAGCTCCTCATTTTTTCTCTCATCGTTTGTGATTGGTCTTGTACCTGCAATTGGGAATGTCTCCACCTGGCTTCCGGTAATTCTCAATAGCATTTCTGGACTAGAACCAATTATGGTTCTTTTTCCTAATTTCATGTGATATAGATATGGTGAGGGATTTATCTGACGCAAAATCTTGTACACCTTTAGGTGGTCTCCGTCTGCATCGAAATTGAATTTTCGCGATAATACAACTTGGAAGATGTCACCATCATGGATGTATTTTTTTGCACGTGTTATCATTTCTGTAAATCTTTCTTGGTTCAAGTTTTCAGAAATTTCTGAAATAGAAAACTTGCCGTACTCTATGTCGGTGTATGATATTTTGTCTATTCTATTTTTATCATAATAAAAATAAAATGACTTTTTCTTCTTGTTGTCGTAAAGAATTCCATCTGTGTATATTCCAAATTCCATTAAAGGCTCGTCTGAATCCTTGTGAGAATCTGGAATGTTTTCCCACAATCTAATTGCGTCATAATTGATAATTCCAACTGCACCTCCGACATACCTGTATTTTTGATCAGGTATCTGGTAGACCAGCTTTTTGATTTCTACAAGTGGGTCATTTGTCTGAATTGTCATGGACCCCCCGCTCTTGTAGTGGAGGACCACCTTGTCAAAATACCCCTTGATGATTATTGATGGGTCAAAACCGATAAGTGATGTCTCTGATAGTTCTTCAGGGCCTGTAAGGGACTCGAAGAAGAATGAATGATCAAACTGGCGTGAAATTTTGTTGTACAGATCAAATTGGGAGCCAGTATAGTCTAGAGGTATTCTCTTAAGGCTAGAATGCCCAAATGTGGCCACCCATGAGCTCATTCATCCAACATCTCTATTTAAAATTAAGCCACACGTGAGATTATGCCTATTACGGTATGGTACGGTACCTTTATATGCGATCTGGACG
>JBOGQV010000020.1:0-20707 GCA_050749145.1 Nitrosotalea sp.
GTAGCTTTCTTCTTGCTAAAAATTAACAACCCCTGATGAATTATACCCACAAGACAATTATGACTTTTCAAGATTTTACCTCAACAAATCATGATAAAATATGGACATTTACATCATAACTAAACGGTTTCCCATCCTGAGTTCCAGTTATTGCAAGACCATACTGAAACCCAGTTGTAAATCCTCCACCTATCAGTATTTTAGTGTCAGATACAGAATTTCCCACGGCAAGAGGTTGAGAGGGTGTCACATTTGTGAAATTAAACACGTATGAATTATTGAGACGAAGTGTTGCTTCGAGGCTAGTTATTGGTTTGATGCCAGTATTTTTCAATGTAATTTGAACTGTAGGTCCACCAGGTGTTACAGGCAGAACAGATTTGACTGAAACTATATCAATATGATCCGATATTACATCGGATTTTATCATATTTGGCATAACCCATCCTCGATTCACCAATACAGAGACAGTATCTGGCTTGACACATGATGGAACACCATCTTCTGCTTTAATTATTAATTGAAGACCAATATTGCATAGTACAGATTTTGCGCTAGTATCAAAAAGTTTTACCTGCTGCAATGGAGGAATTATTGAAATATTTCTAGCCAATTTTGTAGAATGTCTTGTCTCATTTGACATATCAACATATGTCATGTTGGCTCCACTGATTCCCACTATCGAAGTCTCAACACCAAAGTTAAAGCACATTTTATCCAGATCTTGAAAAGCAGATGCGTCAAGCTGTGATGTGTCATATCCAACTGCCAATAGAATATCTTCACACACGTAAGGTAATTCCAAGTGATAATATCCTCTTGAATCAGACTTGGCTGAGACAGTGTATAAGATTATAGTGCTAGCATTTTCCTGCGAACCAAAAGAAATTACATTTGGCTGGGCTCTTGATATCATCACATTATTTACAAACAGACCACCAAACGAAAGTAAACTGCCAGAAACATGAACATTTTCTACTTCGACTGGCAATGGATGATCAAGTTTTGTACCATTGATATCAATAGAAGAATGCCAACCAGACGGCCTGACATATTTTATACATACCATAGAAACTGAATTTGGGGACATGAGAAGCACTCCTTGTTTTGGAGTGGAGTAGTTATCACTCTTAGGTATCAGCGTTGGAATTTGTGATGTGTTGTCATTGCATTTTTTTAGAAAAGAGTCAGGTGATGTCATAGCATCAGCAAATACAGTATCATTAGCAAAAATAAAACTGACACCAAGAATTGCAATCATAAAATAAAATAGAGTATTCATTTCCAATTAAGGCATTACCACAAGTCTAGCCAGTACACCAGGACCACATAGGCTTCTTTCAAGAGATATCCAGTAGATTCCAGTCATGGCATCAGAGTTTGCAGATATAGTTGTAGCATATTCAGAACTGCTATTCGGATACAACATTACTGAATGCGGTTCAAAAGATGTAGAGACCCCAGAATGAAGTAGTTTTGAAGCAATAGGTAACTCGGATGGTGGAATATTCCCAATGTTATCAGTATTGCATGGCTCTGCAAATCCTCCACCATATTGTATACCATAATGACATATCATGGAATAATGACCTGCCTCATCAGAATAAAGCGATACTGCATAAGATACGGTTGATTTTCCCAAAGTGGCATTTGCCATGTAGAAAAGAGCAGCATCGTTTGTCATATTGTATGGTATGTTGTCATTATTTTCAAACCAAGATGAATTTGCAGGAGCATCATACTTGACATGTATTACACCCTGAGTTCCAGAATGTAAAAAGAATGTATTCCCATACTGTTCAGAATTATAATAATGTGCAAACCCCGTTGAATTTTTTATGGTGGAACTAAACTCCACGCCTCCACCATACGTCACAGGACATGACATATGTCCCAGATTTCCTGCAAATATTGTACTATTAGTTACTACAAAATGTTCTATCGCAACATGTCCCCACTCGTCTGCACCAACTACGGTATACACTCCAGACTTGAAAGGTTGAACCATTCCAGCATCCCAGTATCCATCAAATTTGTAATCTTGCCCCATTTGATATGTATCAGTTCTGCATTGCAATCCTTCGATTGATTTGCATTGAGATTCTTTCACATTATCACTCTGAGGTTGGAATTCATACACCTTGGCAGTCTCTTGTACAACAGGACACAATATACCTGGATTGAACAAATTCAAAATCTTGCCGCCAGTCATGTTGTTTGTATCATAGAATCCATCAAGAATGGAAACTCCATATCCAATTGTAAAACATGGCCCTGTGCTTACATTTGGGTATGACCAATCATTTTGCGAGGCAACAGCTACAGGAGTTCCAAGCGTATTATTGACCGAAATTGAAATGCCTATTGACTGTCCCGGTTTGAGGACATTAGAACCAGTAGACATGTGAAGATTCAGAGCAGATACAGAATTATCCACTTGAGATACCTGAGTGCCATTAATGACATATGTTGGCCCTCCAAAAGATATACCAAGTGTTTGAGTCGCCCAACCATATTCAACAAGTTTTGTTGCAGTATCAAGTTTTACACATGCAGGAGATCCATCCTCTGCTTTGATTATTAGCTGAAGATCTCCTTTACATATTATGTCTTTGACTGGAACTCCCAGGTGGAATATCCTTAATGGTACCGATGTGATTGCAGGTTTTGCTATTGAGCCATATCCAAGAGCAAAAGATGCCGGACATGACAGTATTGTCACAGATATTGCGATAATTGCAATTATGGTAAGATGTACGGTTTTCAAAATACACTTTCATTGAGTTTTTGAACTTTAAAAAAGTGGTGTAGGTTTCCTATTGCGATATCAGCCAGAGTTTATTTTTTAAATTTTATCGACCCAGAGTAGCAAGTTTTAACGTTACACTAGTATAGTTCATGCCAGAAATCTCAACTTTTGCAAGCACATATTGTCCTACAGGACAAGTAGACCCCAGCGGATTAATTGGTGTAAAGTCTGAACTATTTACGTTATTGGCAGTATATCCTACTGCCATGGGATAGTATCCACAGACAAGCCGTGGTATTGATTTATCATAAAAACCAGTTGCGTTTAAAAGTGATTTGATGACATATGTGACAGTAAAGTTTGCACCCATGGGATAATTTGCAAGATCAACCACACCAGGAATTGCCACAATGTTAAATGAATTTGTATAATCTTTTCCTAGAGTTATGCTAAACGAACCGCCATTATTTTCATAGTGCATGTTGCTCATGCGTACAATAGATCCAAGATCAAATACGCGTTGACATTCTGGACCATTACAATTCTTGTAATTTGAAACTATTGTAAATGTAAGCTTGGCACATGCAGTAGAGTCAGAATTCATCAAAAGAACTGGAACCGTATTAAGATAAGATTTGTTTTCAGAAATATTATGAAATGTTCCACATTGTGTTTCTGACAAGGCGTTTACTTTACCATTAGGAGTAACGTTAGAGACAAATACGATAGGAACAATACTAGTCAGAACAATTCCTAGTCCTGCAAGTATTACCACATGTAGAATTTTCATTTGTACCTCAAGGATATGACATGTACTTGATGCCAATTCCGCTCAAGCCTACAATGTGAAAGTCTCCTGATTGTAAAGGACAATAAAATGTCTGAGCAAGCCATGGAAAGTCCCCTGGTACAAAATTAGAATTGCCATCATATCCCATTGCAAGCTGCATACCAGGACATGAAAGTAGCATCCTGTAAAATCCTGCCTTGTCTCCAGAGTATATCGTATACACTACCGTACTGTTTCCATGTGGTACAGAGTCAGGATCAGATGATACTTTGGTATTTTCTGCTTGCTTGTCATAGTTTTGAGCTTCAAGAATATCAAATCCTGCAGCAAACGGCTGATTTGGATTGGAATAACGTACACAAATTTTACCTACAGAGCTTGTTGGCATGAAAAGAACTGGGATTCCAGCATTTTGCACATATGCATTATCACATCCACCAGACAAGACAGGATTATTTTGCAAAGATATTCTGGTATTATCACCTGCAGGCAATTTTACAATGACTGTACCTTTCATCCAAGGGTGAGGGTCTGTATGATAAGTAAACGTTCCAGGCTCTGTGAATGTAAACTCGTAGGACTGTCCAGGTTTTATCACTCCATCACTTTCAAATGATTCTCCGTTTTGAATCAAGGGCCTATCAGATACAATAGTATTTGCAGTTTGAGATTGGCTCACCCATCGTATGGTATTATTGATTCCAATTACTACAGTTACTACATTTGGACTGTAGGTATTGTGTGAGGCTTGGTTTTCAGAACCAGGCGGTATCAATACAGTAGTATAGTTTACGTCATTTTTGTTTGTAGCAATGTTATAGAAAAATCCGCGTGGTGCAAGTTTTGAGATTGTCCCAGCCTTGAGACACACAGGTCCCTGGTTGTCTGATCGTATTGCAAGATAGAATCCGTCTTTGCATGCAATATCATTTGTACTGATTCCAGATTTGACTTGTTTTAGAGGCGACCAAGCAGATGTCACAGATTGCAATATTGTACCAACAGACATGATCTTAAGATCCCAGGTACCAGATGAGTTTGGAACTGGCTCATATGGAATATCTATTGCAAGTGTTCGCGATAGAGCATTGTGTGATATTTCAGTATAGTTTACAAATTGCATGTACTTGTCAGGCTGATGCATTCCAATTAAAACACCAAGGCTTACATCATTGTCATCATAGTCTTTTGAATCAACCAATGCCCGCGGAACTTCAATTACAAATTGTAGTCCCTGAGCTGCAGCATTAGTGATATGCACTCTTAGAGTTTTATTATCAATGTCTGCTTCCATGTTTACAAGATCTGCATAACTTTTGTATTTGATAAAAAAGTCTTGTCCATTAACAGTCAGTTTGTAAGGCTCTGAAATGAATTTAAAATATGATCTACTACAGGAATCTTGCAAACAAGTGGAAATCTGGTACAATCCAGTTGTGTTAAAATTTGCTCCAATGTCTAGTTCAAATTTTCCATCAAAGATAGGTGCGTCAATAGTTTGTATTGTGATACCATTAGGATTGACAACTTTTACTTCAATTGGCAGGATGTAATTTGGCACATAGACTTGCCCTTGTACATGAATTGTATCATTTTTTTCATAAAATTGGCTGTTAGTGCTTGCAGATACTGTAATACCAGGAGGCGGACCACAATCTGTAACGCCAACAAGACATGGTGCAAAAACTGAATGTGATGTTCCAACTAGCAATAAAGATACAGAAAAAACAATTATTGAAAGATATAGAGTTTTCATTTATCTTAAAATGTGCTGGACGTGCATAGTTTAAAAAATTGGTGTAGGATTCTTCTAGTTTTTCAAAAAAACAATGTCACTTTGGATAGAATTATCTAGAATCCAGTCAACAGTTTATGTCAGATTAATACAAGCTATCTGAATTAATTCCAGTATAACATTCTAATCAGAGTAAAATCTAAAAGTCTTTTATTTCATTTCCAAGATCTTCGAATAGCTGTTCATGTTCCTTCATGAATGCATCCATGAAATCAGACTCATCTTAGTTCATAGTGATTTTATGTTCCCCAGTACATATAAAATTAATTCATCAATTTTTCATTTAATTCAATTATAAAAGATCGTTGAACATATTTTATTTTCAAATTTACCTTAATGCTCCAAGTATTACACTTGTCAAGGCACGTCCTCCAAATATTGCACCAAGGGATAAACCAACATTTGCAATTACATTGATTGCCATCAAAGAATATTGCTTGTTATCTAGCAAACCTACAGAATCCAGGGCAAATGATGACATTGTTGTCATTCCGCCACAAAATCCTATTGCAACAAGCAAAACATACTTGCTGTCAAGATTCCACTGCAGTGAAAGCACCGCAAATGCACCAAGTATGAAACTGCCAACTACATTTACAATCAAGACGTTTACAGGTAATGCTCCAAGAAGTAACGTAGACCGTGTCATGCTATATCGTACAAGCACACCAGCCAGCCCACCTACTGCCAATAAAATTATCTCCAAGTATTTCACACCAATTTATCCCTGACTTGCATATTTATCAAAATATGATAATCTAATTGCAAACCTACGTATGAAAAATATTACAACAAGAAGAGAGAAGATGAGAATCATGGGAGCTAGAGAACCAAATTCTGGAACAGTATCGGCACCAATGGTTATGCCAACAGTATCAATTGGTCCTGTCCAAGTTGATGAATCAGTACCTGGCAGACCAGAACCCTGTAGCTGTATCATAAAATTTACCGGGCTTGGGTTGTCCAAAGCAAGGGTCACTTGAATATCATCACCATTTGCAGCATAAGCGTACTGGTTTGACAGAATTGTAATCCCATTACCCTCTTGTTGTATGCCTGTAATTGCATAGTTTTCATGCACAATCTTGTTTCCTTTTGGATCTGTAAATGATATTTTGAGTGCCAAAGGTTTGTGAATTTCCACAGGTGTAGAACTTACTGTAACAACAACAGTCCCATCCTGGGATGCACCTTTTACAACTACAAGAGACGAGTCACCAGATTCTGTTTGCGCAAAGGCTTGAGTTCCTACAAATGATATAATCAAGATTAGAAATATTCCACACGCAAGTTTACCGTATACTTTTTTCATGTTTTCAGATATTTGCTTTAAATCACAGGTTCTCATATTGCCGACTTGACCTCATGTGATTTCTTTTTACGTATTTTTATAATAAATACAACAACGCCGGCTGTTATCAAGGCAGGAGTGAAAAACAACGGCAGTAAAAGATTCTGCAATGTTAAATTCCTTGCAGGCTGGACCATGTCATCCATTCCAGCCATGTCATTCATATCAGAAGTTGAATTCATTTGTTCTACCATTACTGAATATTGTACGGATTGATCAGTATTGTCAACGTTATCAAATCTAAATATGGCAGGCCCTGGCTCGTCAAAAGTGAAATAGGTATATCCCCCTCCAAATTCTGTCTTGTCTTCAGATTTGAAGAGTTGTTTTCCATTTTGTGTTATAGTGAGAATATAATGTGCAGATATTGGATGCGGCATGACATTGTCATAGACTTGGTATACAAGTATGATCTTGTGTCCAGTCACCACATAGTGTGGTTCCCAGCTAAGATCTACTTCATATCGCCTATCAGATGTTAGACGCACTTGGGGAAATTGAGTTAGTTTTCTTCCGTCAGCATCAGTAGGATCTGGTTGTTTTTCATTTACTGTGACGTATCCATCCATCCAAGGATGTATCGTACAAAAATACTCGTATTGTCCAGGTTTTGTAAATGTGTACGACCAAGTTTTTCCAGGCTTGATTGTTCCACTGTCAAAAAATCCAGATGACTGCCCCATGTTATTTTGTATCAGCCCTTCTCTTCCTCCGGCTTTTCCACTAGTGATGGTATGTCCTTCTGTATCTTGGTTAACCCATAGAACAGTCTGATTTACCTGAACGGTGATTGCAGTTGGCAAATACCACTGGGGAGCTGCAGTGTTAAAGTTTGGATCAAACGCACCATAAGGAATAGTAACTGTTTGCACAATGGCCAAGGCTTGCGGTGCAACTAGATGTAACAACATCGGACTTGCAATTAAAACTAACAAGACAGATAAGAAAATTACAAAATCCAGTGAGGTAATCTTAGATGTGCTGTTTACAATATCATCTCGCGACCAAATTTTTCTTTTTGTGATTTTTGTGCTCATTTGTCTACCCATTTAATTTCCATTAGGTAGACATTATCAGCACCTTTCTAGGAGCAGTTTAGGAATCTTCCAAGGCTAATGTCATAGCCTTCTTTGGGTTCAATGATTGCTACTTTTAAGGTTTCTTACATGTTTTTGTTTCTTATGAAAATATGTATGTCCAATAGTTCCCTGTCACAACAGTTAAGATTATCCAAAAACTACAAAGTGTAACTTGACAAATCCAATTCCAGAAGGGTATCATGTAGTGACACCGACCTTGACAGTTCGTGGTGCATCAGATGCAATCGAGTTTTACAAAAAAGCATTTGGCGCACAAGAAATAATGAGATTTCATGGTCCAGATGGAAAAACTATCATGCATGCAGAGATCAAGATAGGAGATTCAAGAATCATGTTAAATGACGAAGTTCCACAAATGAAATGCCTCTCACCTTTGTCAGTTGGAGGAGCAAGCAGTGGAATTTTCTTGTATGTTAACGATGCAGATGATGTATTCAACAAGGCAGTTTCTGCCGGTGCAAAGGTAATCATGCCAATGATGGACGCATTTTGGGGAGACAGATGCGGTGGAATTGACGATCCATTTGGCCACAGGTGGACCATATGCACACACAAAAAAGACATGACTCAAGAAGAGATTGGAAAAGCCGCAGATGAATTTATGAAGTCAATGAAAGGAACTTGCTAAGTTTTTAATTTTCTTTTCTCTTTGCATGCAGGACAAATCGGTCCATAATCACGACCCTTGCTAAATATGACTTTCTTACAATCAAGGCAATAGTATATCGGCATCTTCACTTTTTGTCTTGTCTTTCCATTTATTATTCGCTATTGCAAAATCATGTTTTTTGCACCCATTATTCCAAGTGAGAGGGTCAGCAAAGCAGAAAAATAGACCACAAAATATCGATTCTTCATGACTTTCTCAAGTCAGTACGCCATACCGATTATAGTATCAGCAGTAGGCATTGCATTGATTTTATCATGGACGCTTTGGGCCACACCAAATCTTGAAAATGATTTGGAGAGATTCTCTCAGCTTGATTTCTATGTTGGCAAGTCAAGCGATGTAGACGCAATCGGGGATAAGATGCCAGAACCTACCATGATTTATTCAATATACAGCCAAAAGGCAAGTCCTGTTAACTCGACTACAGTAAAAGTTGATGCGTCGTTTAACATCTATGATTCAACAACAGAAAAAAAATTATGGGATTCAAACAGTACAAATATGGTTGATAAAAATACAGGCAAGTTCATCAAGCCTGCAAACACATACTTTCGTTTTCCACAAAATACGCAAAAACAAGATTATCTAGTGTATTTGTATTCAGGAGTAGACCCACAGCCGTTTACCTTTCAAGGAGAGACTACCGTAGAAGATCTAACAATTTACAAGTTTTCATGCAGTCTCACATCAGACTTGTCTGATTCATATCCACAGTTTCAGCCAAAGAAGATTTTATCAGATTACACATGCAATTCCTGGATAGAGCCAACTACAGGAAATGAAATATACTATGATGAACATTGGACAGATTACACCGTAATAGATGGTAAAAAAGTTCTAGTCTCAGTTGGAAATACACATACCGCACAATATGCAGAGGAGATATCAATCGAAGAGACCAAGGAAAAGATGCATCTTTTTGAAATCTATGGAAAAATAATTCCTATTCTGCTTGCAACAATACTTGCAAGCATTGTCATTGGCATCATAGTATATCAAAAACAAAAACAGAAAATTGCAGATGCTAGAGCCAAAAAAGAAAAAGATGAAAAACTGACAATAATCGGTTTGTTGTCTTCAAGGCTTGCACATGACATACGAAATCCACTTGCAATCATCAAAAACGGAATTTCTCTCTTAAAGTATGAAATTACGGATCAAAAAAGCCAAGAACGTTTTGATATGATGGATAAAGCAATTTCTGCAATCACACACCAAATTAGCGATGTGATGGACTTTGTAAGAAGCAAACCTCTAGTGATTAGCGAAAATACAGTAACTTCCATAATCAACAAATCCATCAACTCACTTGCAATTCCAGATGAAGTAAAAATCGACATCAAGCCATCAGATATAAAAATAAAATGCGATTCAAAACAACTTGAGATAGTATTCAATAATTTAATAACAAATGCGATGGAGGCAATGAACTACCATGGCGTAGTAACAATCAAGGTAAATGAAGTACGAGGACTTGTCCACATTGATGTACAAGATTTGGGACCAGGAGTGCCGCTAGATATAATGGATAAAATATTTGATCCATTGTTTACAACAAAACAGACAGGAACAGGACTGGGATTAGTATCATGTCGAAGCATCGTAGAACAACACGGCGGAAAGATTACAGTGTCAAACAATCCCACAACTTTTACTATAATCATACCAAAAAGTATCTAGTACAGACTCTATTTTGCATCCAATCTATGTAGTTACTTGACACATAAGAAATATTTTTGGACAAATACACATTGAAAAATGAACAAAATGTCTTTTAATTAGAGAAATAACTCAATTAATATTCATGAATGAAGAACTGCTTGAGCTTGTAGAACAACTAGTAGAGTTCGGCTATGGGGACTCCCTCAGATTAGATTCCATATCAAACAGACTACGAAATGGAGAGTTACCCTATCCTTCAGACCAGAGATATGTAGACATGCTAGTTTCAAAATATCTTTATCCGCACGAGGAAGAAGGCGAAATCTCAAAAAAACCGATGAGTCATCTTGAGAGAAAAATACAAAATGTAAAACAGAGATATGGTGGAGACAAAAAGCCTACAAATGAAAATCTTGTTGATTTATGCCCCAAATGCAGCACTCCAGCACCAAGAATGTTTAGTTTTTGTTTAAAATGCGGAATATTTCATGATGAACACAATTTTATAGATATTCGCAAGGCCCAGCAAAAAAAGGAAAAACCTGCATCTAAACAGTCATCTCAGAATACATCCATGAAGCAATGTATTGCATGTGATTCTAGAATATTTAGAACGCACGAGTTTTGCCCAATATGCGGAGCATATCAGAATGAACACAAACTCAAAAAGAAAAAATCTGATTCCAGAATAATTAGGTCTTACCAAGCTCTTTCTTTAATTGGAGGAATCATAGGAATAATCACAACATTTTGGGCTGGAACATCAGTCCAGGTGCTATCAATCATCCTCAATTCCTTTGGGACACAGACTCCAGCATACATTGGATTTATGAATCAGGCCTGGATTTTATTGGCCCTGTACATCATCTCAATTCTGATTCCATTTGCAGTAAGAAACACAAAGGCCACAGGAACCATACTTGTCATAATATCATTTGCAACTTTGACATCTGCAGAAATGTTTGGAATAATCAGTTTTGTATTGTTACTAGCTGCCGGAATCGTATCCTTACGCTGGAAACCAAGAAAATAGAGTACAAAAGTTCAGACCCTGTAAGGTTTGCTGCAAAACTCTTTTTCCTGATTTTTTATTTTAAATTATTGATTATCATCATAGAATAAGATATGAAAAATCTCAAGTTAGACGAACCAGTCATTTGCAGATTTGAAATTGTTCCAAATAGTTCTTGCCATGTTTGGCGGGATCAATTAAAATAAAATGCGGCATCTTTTTCCCCGTACGATTATCCAAATATGCTTGAATAACTATCAGATCCTCTTTTCCATTTGGAAATCTGAACCATAAATCAGATGGTCTCTCCATAGCCCTAAACAGTTTTGGAACCGGCTTGCCATCTGTGGGATTTGCAACTGTTCCGGATATTTCAGTGATAAAATTACCATCTTTTTTTATGCATTCAATCTTGATTAATTTTATCATACAAAATCTTGTGCCAAATTGATTTAAATTTTTCCTAATTTTTTATTATAAACAATTACAGACCAGCTAAAAGGCGGTTATAATTTAGAAACATCTCTTTCTATTTTGTTGCCTTCTTTATCTACAAAGTAGTAGGTATCATGGCCATCATTTTCAAAATGTAATGTAAAGCTCTCATCTAAATCGTCTAATGTGTCGCCTCTGACTTGAAATCCACATTCGACACAGATTCCCCTCATGTCCCTAGTCATATTACTTTTTTATTGTATCATTTCTTATTATTAAACAAGATCTAGATTTGCAGTAATGATGACAATATATGATTACAGACCAGCTAAAAGGCGGTTATAATTTTAAAATCGTAGGTTTGAGTCCTGTAAGACAAACTTTTCCAAGCCAATAACAGAATAGTGTAAATAACTAAAACTAGATTACAGTGCAAAGAGAATCAGAATACAATTTAATTATCAGAGGAGATCAATAACAATAACATGATATCTGAGAAAATAGTCCAATTTCAAAACAAGAACAAGGATTTGAATCAGCTAGCACAGCAAATAATCACAATGTTGGAAGGAGACGGATACAAAACACAGATGACCTCAAACTCACCAGTAGGAATAATCATCCAGGCCACAAAAGCAGGCATTCTCAGAGATATCATTACTGCAGACAGGGCATTTACGATAATGATCAGTGGGGATCCAAATAACTTTGCCATACATATAGGAATTGGAAAATTGGTACAAAATATTGCTGTTGTAGCTGCAGAGGCATTACTTTTATCTGCCTTATTTCTGGCCGTTGATATTCCAGAGATGCTCTGGACAAGACATGTAGAAGATGAAGTATTAAAGAAGATAGTGCAAGTAATAGGTTAACAAATTAAGGATCTTTGAATGTAAATTTTCAAAATCTATCATTATCAAACCCTAGTCTGGTAAGGCTTGCTACAAAACTCCATTGAATGAAGAAAGACTCTTATGATAAAATGTCGGTTTGTGAAATGTGGCCCAAGCGACGATAGAAACCAACTTTGGGAACATTGTTTTTGAACTATTACCAAATTATGCTCCAGAGACAGTAAGGAATTTTGTCAAACTGGCCAAGTCCAATTTTTATGATGGCATACTTTTCCACAGAATAATACCCGGATTTATGATTCAGGGAGGAGATCCAAATACAAAGCAACCAGACAAAAGCAATTGGGGGATGGGAGGACCGGGATATACAATAAAGGCAGAATTTAATTCCAAACCTCATCAGAGAGGCGTTGTTTCCATGGCAAGGTCCGACGACCCAAACAGTGCAGGCTCACAGTTTTTCATCGTAACAGGTGACAGCACGTTTCTTGATGGCCAATATACGGCGTTTGGTGAGGTAAAGAGTGGCATGGATGTTGCTGACAAGATAGGCCACCTTCCAAGAGGCAAGAATGACTGCCCCGACCAAGAGGCTAAAATCCTTCACATTATAATCTCAGAGTAGATACAAAACTTCTTTCCTAATTTTTTTATCTCAATTTCTTTAATTCATTTTCATGCTTAAATGATTTTATAGATTCGAGATGAATACTAGGATTATGCGCACGCTCAAAAAAGAGTTGTCATCAGAACAGTGTGAGGAATTATTCAAAGCATTGAAAGTCCGTTTTGAGAAAAACATGAACCGCCATAAAGGTCTTGAGTGGATCAAGGTGCAAGCAAAGTTGGAAGACAATACAGAAAAACTGTGGTCACTCAATGAAATGGAAAGAACTGGAGGTGAACCAGATGTTATTGGTCATGATAAAAAGACGGGCGAATACATCTTTTATGATTGCTCGGAGGAAAGCCCTAAAGGACGCAGAAGTCTGTGTTATGACCGTGAAGCACTGGCATCAAGGAAAGAGCATAAACCAAAAGATGGTGTTGTTGATATGGCAGATGCCATGGGCATTGAGATTTTAACGGAAGAACAATATCGAGAGTTACAGAAACTTGGAAATTTCGATACGAAAACGTCGAGCTGGGTGAAAACGCCTTCTGATATCAGAAAACTCGGTGGTGCCCTTTTTTGTGATCGGCGCTATGACAATGTCTTTGTGTATCACAACGGTGCAGAATCTTACTATGCAGCCAGGGCGTTCCGTGGTTCGCTAAGGGTCTAATTTACTGTTCACATCATAGTTAAGCTCAAGTCAAATCTGAACTGTAAAGTAAACGCTACTATGCATAGATGATTTTATAAATTCAGAATGAATACTGTTTTCACATGTCAAATAACAGCGTAACATTGCACAGAGTCATTAAAACAACTCCAGAAAAAGTATTTCGTGCCCTTACCGAACCTTCTGCTTTGTCCTCCTGGCTTCCACCTTATGGATACTTGGGTGTAGTTCATCAAATGGATCCACGTGTAGGCGGTAGTTATAAAATGTCCTTCACCAATTTTTCTACCGGTAACGAGCATTCTTTTGGTGGAAAGTTTTTGGAAATTAAACCGAATGAATTTTTAAAGTATACGGATAAATTTGACAACCCCAATTTGCCCGGAGAAATGATTACTTCAATATGGCTCAAAAAAGTTTCTTGTGGCACAGAACTTAAAGTCGTTCAAGAAGGCATTCCGTCAGTTATTCCGACAGAAATGTGTTATTTGGGTTGGCAAGAGTCGTTAGAAAAACTGATAAAATTAGTTGAACCAGAAATTCAAGACGGTTAGATTTTAGGAATATAGTTCCAGAATTTGGTTTGCTTGTTGGTATGATCATAACAATATCAATAATTAGTGTTGATTTAATTTCTCAGAAATTTAACTATCTAGTTCTGTAAGACTCGTACAAACAAGAACTATCAAAGACAAAAAGTATTGGAACCATTACATCAAAGAAATCTATTTTCACACAATCTAGAGCATGATGACACCTAGCAAAATATACCACAGTCATGAAAGTTTTTTTACAAATCAGGCAATAACGTGATCTACAGGTACAAGACTAGATGGGTTTTTGTTGAATTTGCTCACTATATACTGCACCTTATCGTCTCCTTCTGGCATTGGGTTTGCACATTTGCCACATTTTGGCAGAACTACTATTGCGTCATAATCAATCTCACCTATGAATCTGTCACACTTGGAACAGTGGACGGATTTTTTGTCATAGATATTCATGATATGATATAGTGTCCGACACTATTAAGGGTGATAGATGTTTTCCAGCAAACGCAAAATGTCTTGAGCATAAACTAATTGTTACAAACTGTTCACCTCATCCGTTAAATGCCAGAATATGAAAACAACTTGCATGTCATATTCAGACTGGATGCCATTTAACAGAGAAACCGTAAGCAATGCATCAATCAAGGCAGGGGTATATTTTCTTGGCTCTGAACATGAAACAACCTACATTGGTGCAAGCAACAACATAAAAGAAAGATTGCAAGAGCATCTGAATTCAACTGATTCATGCATAAAAGGAACAGTCTCATTTTGCTATCATGAAACTTTATTCCCAGAAGCAGAAGAGGAAAAACAGTTGACAGCATTCCAGTATGAACACGGAAGACTGCCCAAGTGTAACAAGTCAAAATAAGACAAAAATCATAGTACAAAATATCATCTAAACAAAACTAGGATTCACAAGGAGTTCAGCAAATAACTAAACTATGGATTTAGCGATTTTTTCAAGTGTCGTTCTGCCGTTTTTGACCATTTAGTCTCCCAGACCATTTCTCCAAGAGTTATTTCAAACCCAGTCTTTGTTTTACAGATTTATGCGAAGAGACTCTTCTTGCTTTAATGTCTGCCAGTGACTTTTTCATATTACGTATTGTTTGCTGGCGGAGTTCCTTATTTTTCTCAAACATAAAGTGAGTTATACTAGCAAGCACAGCATTGCAAGTTTTACGGGATGAGGATCCATCTTAAAATACAATTTGCACGTATGTATACCGTGCAAGGCTCAAGTGCGCTAGACAAGTTTGATTTAAGAAAATCCCAACAAGCTCTCAAAATGCTCCTAATTGACAGAAGCAATGAGTTTCGTATATTTGCCCAAGGCATAGGGTATCCAATCAATACACAAAACTGGGAATTAATAGTCTTGAATTTTTGCCTTGATTTTGTAGACTGTTTTAATGCAATGTCTGGCGAGGATGTAATAGATCACAACCAGATTCACAAGTGTATGACGCTTATGAGACAGATTGCAAGAGGCAAGTCAAACATGACTGAAATGACACATATTGAAAATACAGCATACTTGATTGCAGAAGACTTCAAGTCAATTTACAAAAGAATGGAATGATGATATCTTAATCAAAAACTGGATAGCAATACATAGGAACTCTATGCAATCCTCAGACCACATTTCCACTGATCCGGCATAGGCGCTTCAGTGATTCATTCCATTGGTTGCTACCCAACATAAACATACACGCGATAAAATAAAAAGATGATCGTGCTGTTAAATTTTTACAATAAAAAGACAAAATGTATCAATTTCCTTGCTACTTGAAATCAGGAAAAAATCTAGAATTATTCCCCATTATCAAGCTGTTATGATATCATTACATCATTTGCGGTATTATCCATGATCAAATATCATTGTAAAACTCGCAATTTTGTTGATACCGCTAACATGGACATTACAGAAACAACTAGTACAATGGAGACAACAGAGCTAAACTCTGGCACTGCCTGCGTATCAACAGGTACTACCTCAGCAGCACTTGTTCCCACAAGTTGTATAGTATGCATACTGTGGTGATAGTTGATTTCAAGTCCAGTCTCAGAAGGAGTGTCTGATACCATAACAACCCCATCAGAGTTGTATGGTTGTACAATACCATCTACTAGAACATGGATATTTCCACCAAGCAATGATTTTGGAATAACAACATCAGATGTGCCATGTGTTCCTGTCACTCCTTGAACACTAAATGATATTTCCTTGTTTGCAGAATCAAACGCAAAGTCAGAGACGGTAGAATTACTAGATATTCCAACAGTAAAACTAGCATCCCTTGTTGGTACAGAAAATTCACTAGGTGTCATGACAAGAAAACTTGTAAACGAATCTAGCTTTGCAGCAGTGGACATGTCCAATGTACCCAACAGTCCAGTCTTTGTCTCAAGCATAGACTCGACAGAGTATTTCCCACTGATACCATCAGGCAAATTTACTGGGACAAGATAATTTCCATTTCCATCCACTTGAGTTTCTTTTGTGTATACAATATTTCCATGTTCATCTTTGACATTTACAAGGACTAGATCTGTGACAGTATTTCCGCCAACACTGCTTACTGGAACGGTTGCAAGATATGCACCACTACCTGCAGTGAGAAGTCCATTCCAGATTGAACCATACACCTTGACCTGGTCAGTTGGCTGGTAGATTCTATGTTCGGTTTGAACTGTAACGTAATTGTTAGAATCAGGATTTAGTTTGGCATAAGATGACGTGTATGATGTAGATTCCAAACTGACCGTACTAGTATCAGGTGTATTGTTTTTTTCAATAGATACTTGCGGCTCATATTGTATGATTGTAGTTGCAACAGAGCTTGCAGACCCATACTGGGCGTATATTGTATAATTATTTCCAGGAACCCAGAGCTTGCCAGATGCAATTATTCCAACAGAAAAATCACTTCCGGTTCTTGTTTCAGTATGACTGACAGATACTCCAGTACCTTTAGAATCAGTTACCCAGACAGTTACCTGCTTGTTTTGTACAAATTTTGATACTTGACCTGAGACTTGGATTGTATCTCCATCGTGATATACTATTTTATCAGTCAAGACAGATATTTCTGTTGGGGATACAGGAGTGCTTGTACCAACACTTACAAATCCAGTCATCCAAGGATGAAACAGGCAATAGTATTCATAAACTCCAGATTTGTCAAATGTATAAGAAAATGTACCGCCCTGTGCTATGACACCACTATCCACTCTGCCATCAAATCCAAGTCCAGGTTTTCCAGTGGTTACAGTATGTACAGCAGCATCGTTGTTTTTCCATGTTACAGTATCATTTACTGAAATGTTAAGGTCTGAGGGAGACAAGGAAAATGGAGTGTTCGGGTTTGACGCCCCAAGAGGAATTGTAACCTGGACTTCGGCAAAAGACGCAGAGAATGATACGCATGCCATGACTGGCAAAATAAACAGCAGCCAGGATCTAAAAGATTTCAATGTATCATATGTTGATTTTTTTTATTTTAGGCTTGCTTATGATTTCTACTATTGATTTTGAAAAACAATTTCAGGCGTGATGATTTTTTTTAAAATAAACCAAGTCATAGTTTCATGTGTGACATAAAATAATTTTTGAGAAAGAGTTGGGTGTCAGATAAAACACTTGCGCAGTTTTCATTAGTAATTGATTTAGTGCTTTAGAGTAATTACATATTAACATGAAACCGGTGTTGGCTGTAACACTATTGGGCGTGGTATCAGTGATATTATTGTTACCAGTAGCAAATGCACTAACACCTAGATCAGATTTTGGAGATAATGTTAGTACATACAGATTATTTGGTAGCAAAGTATGTGGAGACCATCTCTGTAAACCTGGAGAATGGAACACTTGGATAAACAATCTGGTATCAAGCCAGGTCAAAAAATTCAATACTCTAATTGGAATAAGAAATACACCATCCAATATCAAGAATGCGTCCTATGATGCCAATAATTTGCCATATACAAACGGAGACATTACCAGAATTAGCACATTTAACATGGGTGACGGGCAATTCACATCTTTTGTATCTATTACAAACAACGGTCCGCTGGGTGTAAATCACATAGCAATATCTCAGACAAACCCAGATGTTAAAACACTCAAAGCGTGGATTAGTCCACAATGGCATTCAAGCATCTCACTTTATCAGACTAGTTTTGACACATCCAAGTCATCTCTTACCCAAGACCAGACACTAAACATTGTCATAGTTACAGATGGCAAGCCAGCATTTATCTTAGATTCACTTGCTGCAAAATAGAACATCTTTCAATGGTATCAAAAAAATAATTCTACACATGAATACGTCTGACGTGATATGACATCAAGACTACAGTCAATACCGAAACAACAAGCACTAGAGATGCAACGGAGCTAAATTCCGGAATTGCATTTGTTCCAACTATATCTATCTGATGAGTGCTGTGATGATAATTTAGTTCAAGTGTTGTTTGAGTATCAGTACTAGCAGTTTCTACAACATCACTTTGTGCCATGGCCTGTCCATCAATCATCACAGTCAAGTCTCCGCTAAGCAAAGACTTTGGAATTGTTATCTCTGTTACACCCTTTGTTCCAGCATCACCTTGTACAGTAAATGACAGTTTCTTGTTTTGTTCATCAAAGTTAAGATTGCTTACACTTGTAGAATTGCTTGCAACCTGCACATCAAAGTCATGGCCTTCAGCTTTTACACCCATAGAGTTTGGAGAAACAACAACAATCTTTGTTGAGCTATCCAATGCATCTTTTGCCTTGAGCGATAAAGTGCCAAGAACATTAGCGTTGACATTAGCACTTACATCTACAGTGTATGCACCCTTTTTGGAATCAGAAGGAAGTTGGAATTGTGCAGCATAATCTCCATTTGCATCAACTTGTCCCGTACCATTATAAACCACATTTCCATCATTGTCTTTTACTTGAATTGATACTGTATCCACATTACCAAGTGATGTCATCAAATCAGACCAGAGAGATCCTTGTATTGATACATTGTCACCAGGCTTGTAGAGATGTTTTTGAGCCTGGACTGTAAATTCATCATCAGAATTTGCAGAGATTTTTTCATAAGTATTTTTGTAATGTCCGTGTGGTTCAGATTCATTTGAACTTGCATGGCTATTTTCATTAGATTCATCATGAGATTTTGTAGTAACTGATGCATTTACACTAGAATCAGATTGGCCCGACATGCTCATGTTAGAACCAGTTTGGTCTGACATGCTTGTGTCAGAAGAAGCATTTTCCCCAATCTTAGATTTTCCAACATGTATTTGTGAGGAAAGATCAGAAGATGAATCAAGACCACCATAATCAGCGGATGCAAATGATACAAGATGTGTTACTCCAACCAACCCTGCAAAAATTCCCAAGATTAGAATGATTTTACCAGGTTTATTTTGTAACAGGTTTATGATATTTTTACTAGAATCATATTTCATTGCTAGAAATAGAGAGATTTACTATAAAAGCAGTTTGTAAGAGTGTTCTATATCAAAAATTATTTCCCAGGTACAATAGCATAATCATTGAATGTAAAAGATTGTTCCAGAAGAAATTTAGCGTCATTTTAAAAATTATCCATACCAAATACAGATGAATTGCAAGATATCAGACACCAAACAGATAATCCACAAAATGTCTCAGCTGAAGCAATTAATGCACTATACGATGAAGGCAAATTTCTCTTGTGCATGGAAAAATATGAAGAGGCGCTGCAATGCTATGATAGAATTTTAGAGATATCCCCATCATCCAAAAGAGCATCAGGCTACAAGGGATTGACTCTTTTCAAGCTAAAAAGACATGCTGAAGCTTCACAGTGCTATGAAAGAGCATTAGGCTGTTAAAAAAATTAGCAAGTGTTTAACAGTACATCCACGACAGCATAGTAACCATAGATATCATAGGTACAATAAACAACATAAATCCATTACCAAAAAATGTTAAATTATAATTGATTAATCGCTAGAATAATTTGGATTTAATCTTTAAAACTGATTACAACATACACGAAAATCAAGTGTCAGAGATTACTCCCGAGCGATTGCAGGACTTAGCCCAACTTAATCGGCTAAACAAAATTATCGCTCCCTCTATGTTTATCATTTACAAATAGGCATAGAGACACTTTTTTTAATTCAAATGTTTTCTAGTAAAATAAAAATCGTCAATAGTCTCCAGTAGATCTATTTCTTGTAGATTTTACAATCAATGCAAACGGCATTCCATATACCACAGCATTGATACCATAAAATATCATCCAATGAGAGCTAGTTTTTGATACACAGGTATTGCGTACATCACTTGAATCTTCCACGACATTGCTTTGACCAGATTCCTTGCAGTCAAGACCAGACAATGTATTGTACCAAAGATATGAAACTGGTACAAAGGATACAGATACGATTATGAG
>JBOGQV010000021.1:0-8100 GCA_050749145.1 Nitrosotalea sp.
ATTCTGTAAGGAGCCAATATATGCGATTAAACGACTCTTGTTGAATTGTTCCGTGTTCTAGAGTGCTCTGAACAATGGATTCTAACCTGATTTGCTTCTCACGAATCATCTTCATTATCTCATCAAACATCTGTTTGATTATCTCAGATTCTGGGTCCTCTGGCTCTTTAGACATGTTACTCAACTATGTTGAAAAAACTTAAGGATTATTTAATTGAGTGATATTTTAGAAATCATGAGCGCTAATACTATCAAAAAGGCCAAGGCTTTGGCAAAAAATGGAGTGGTCATGATTGATAGCGACTTGTTTCAAGTAAAATCATCAAGTGATCCTTCCAAATCGTATATGGTAACATCGGATAGTTGTGACTGTGAAGGTTTCAAGAATTTCTACAAATTTCATCATGGAAAGGGCCTGAAGGCAAATTGTTCGCATCTAGAAGCTGTGAGAATTTTTAAAACCATGTCTGACGAAAAACTAAATTCGAAATCAAAATAAATTATCCTAGATTGGAAGTTGTTGTAATTATTTTATTATGAGCCTTTGTATAATATCAAATATTCGTCTGGCCTATCTCGATCTTTTTTTGCCTCTAGTGCATCTTGATATTTTTCATAGTGTGCAATAAAGTAAAGCCTTCTTCCAAGTGATTCAAAATAATCAATTCCACATAAATCAAATCCTGATTCTGGTGTCAATGTTTTCTTTTCTTCTTCTGTTACGTCAGAACTCATTGTAATGCAATATTATCTAATGCGTTATTTCAAACTAGCTTGTAAAATTCTAATTCTTTTTAGAATCTGAATGTAGTATGACAACTGACTTGTTCATAAGTTCCTTGGTAGGAATGACTACACTTTCATTTCTTTCGTTGGTTACTATGATGTGGAACATCTCTGATGATGTTATAGTTCCTGTAACGTCTCCAATCTTGATTACTTGACCTATCTTGTATATTGAACGATGACCGGATGCACCTGCAATTGCTGTTGGTAAAAGATCCTTTAGTGTAAATCCCAGGCCAATTGCTATGGCGGTACCTATTGCAGCTGCTATACTCCATGAAAATGCTGAGACAAGTGTTGGTATGATTGATTGTCCAACACCGATTTGTGTGAGGCCTACTGCAAAAACTATGCTGTATATGATTATCTTGACTCCTGTTCCGATATACCTGCTTCCTCCGTAGTTGTGTGTAACAAGCTCGTGATTTACCCATTTGATGATATAATTTGCTATGATGGAGCCAATTATGACAATCATAACAAATGCAAGCACGTTAGGTATCCAGAGCCACAATGAGGTAAGTGCGGTTGTAAGCTGCTCAAGCTGTAATTCGTTTATTGCAGCTACTATGAAGAACAAGTAGACAAACCACTTGACTGTTGCGGCAATCAGGTGCGCTGAATCAATTTTTCCAACTACATCTTCAACCGCATTAGATTCTGCAATACTGTGTAAATTTGCTTTACTTAGAATTTTTTTTGCTGTCTTTTCTACTACACGTGATACGATTTTTCCTACTACTAGACCTATTATCAATAAAACTGCGGCTGCAATTATTTTTGGTGCAGAAGTTGCAATCTCTGTTGCAAATGCCTTTAGTGCATCTGCTTCCGGACTATAGAATTGTGTTGCAGCCGAACTATCTTGTGCATATGCTACCCCTATACCTGATGCTATCATAACAGTCAACAAAACCATCACTCTCAAATTTTTAGGCAAGATACACATGACAAAATGTCCACATTGATATACGTATTGATAAGCTGAGATAATGACAATTAAGCTATATTGCTTAATTTTTTATGAGTCTAGTTTAGAATTATGGCTTTTAGCTCTTCTGGTTCTTCTATCACATGATCGGGATGAAATTTTAGCAAGGCATTTTTGGTATTGTATCCCCATGCTACTCCTATTACTCTGATTCCTGCCTTCTTGGCTGCTTCAACATCTCTTATTTCATCGCCCACGTAAATTGGATCTTCATGTGGAATTGTTTTCTCTTTCATCATTTTTTTTAATAATCTACTCTTTCCAAATACTGCTCTGCCGGAATACACAAAATCAAATAGTTCCAAATCATTTTTCTTTAAAAATTCTACCACATTCTCTCTAGAGTTTGTAGTCAATATTCCTAGAACACATCCATTCTCCTTGAGGTGTACTAGGGTATCTTTCAAGTCTACTGCGGTCTTTAGGTTGATGATTTCCTTATTCATCTCAAATCTTATCTTTCTTGCTACGATTGGTAGCTTGAAAATTGAAATCCCAAGATGTCTTAATACTGCACTTGGCTTTTTTTCTCGTAATTTTGGTAAATCGCTAAGCGGAATTTTCTTGTATCCGTAATGGTCTGCAAACCTGTTTGCAATTCTTATGACTACTGACATTGTATCTGCGATTGTACCGTCAAAATCAAAGATTATCGTATGCATTAACGTTCGGCAATGGGTTGCCGTTAAAGACTGTTGTGAATTATGCTTTTTTTATTTATTGGTTGAAAAACTGTACACTTGCGTGTTGTACCCTTGCAAATGTTTTCTTGATTGCATGTGCTCAAATATGTGATCGCAAGTAATCTGATTCTGCGCCCTGATTTAATTATCAGTAAAATATGCTGGTGAGAACACCTTCTAAAAGAATAATATCTACAGATTTTAATTCATGTTGATGAAAAATTCATCGCTGTTAGATGAAGCATACGAACTATGTGAAGAGGGAAAATACACTCTTGCACTAGAATATTATGATCTAGTTCTATTCAAAGATCCCAAAAATATTACTGCACTGATAAACAAGGGTGTCACACTACAGACTCTTGAGAAACACTCCAAGGCAATAAAATGCTATGATATTGCACTTGATGTTGAAAAGAACAATTTGGATGCACTTGTAAACAAGGGTGCGGCATTACACACTCTTGGAAAATATCATGATGCAATAGATTGCTATGACAAGGCATTAAAGATACAACCAAAGTATGCTATGGCAATAGCATACAAGGGACTTTCACTAGGTGAAATTGGTTTACTAAAAGATGCAATAAAATGTTTCAACGCGGCTCTAAAAATTGACAAAAAATTTGACTTGGCATTGAACAATAAAACAATTGCACTGGAACTTTTAAAAAACAACACAAAACTAAAACCAAAATTTCTCAAAAAAACCTAGTCTAGTAAAATGATCAACTTGACGTTACTGTGCTTGTATGTGCTGGACGAATTTGTCAAATCCATATCCTAGTGCATCTGATACTGAACTGTCTGGAACAAAATTGAGCATCCATGCTAGAAACCCTGATGTTTTTACATCTATAGCAATGTCTGCAATGGTCGCACCATCTTTTAGACCATGAAACCCCCATGTTTTTTCTAGTTTGGTGGTCATGGTAGTTCCCTTGAGGTAGCCTGAAACTACCTCAACTACATAGTTTCCATTTGCATCTGTCTTACAAATGGCCTGGGTATCAAAAAATATGCCATTTATCCCTGCATTCATTTCTACAAGTTTTGTATTGTTGTCTAGCACCTTGACATATCTTACATTATCCGGAAATATCTCGGGATATTCTGTGACATTTGATATTGTATTAAGTAGTGACTCTTCACTGACATCTGATACCTTTTTGAGTGTAATTATCCTGTCTGCATAAGATGATGGTACAAGTGAAAAGACTGTGATTACTGTTAAAGCGATGAAAATAACGAATATTGATTTTCTATTATGTTCTTTCATGGCCTGAAACTATTTCTGGCGTTTTAATGTATCCGTCAGGGACCTTGCCGTATTGATCAAATGGTATTGGAGTACTAGTTGTGTTGTATTGGTTGTGAATATACCTATCATTGAGCGCCTGGTTTACTGAAACCATCTCCACATATCTTATTGCGGCATGTTTTGAAAATTCTTGCATTGCCTCTTCCCAAGTTCCGCCATTTGCCAATACTTTTTGCATTGCAACATGCCCTGCGTCCACTCTTTGTTTTGTAAATGCAAATTCGTCATGAAATACTTGCTTTGTATCATTAGCTGGAATGGAATCAAGAAATCTGCCATATGCATTATCTGAACTATTCTGGGATGTCTGAGTTTGGAGTATCTGGTATGCTTGTTCCTCTAATTGCTTGGCAATCAATCTCTGCTGTGCAATAAGTTTCTGGTTCTCCTCTTGATCTTTTTGATTTTTTTGTAATTCTGCTACCTGTTTTTTAGAATATTCTATTTCGCTGAGAATCTTTGCAACCATTGGGTTATTTTTTAGATCGTTGCCTGTTATGGTCTGGTTCCCAATCTGGCTTGATGTTGTGGCAAATACTGGGCTGTATGTACTAAGATATGCAATACCTGAGATCGCTATAATGGATAATGTCAGAACTCTGGTTGTCCCTGGTGCAAACATGGTGTAATATTTTACCTGTTAGTATATAACTATTGGTATACCAATCATTTGTATACCAGTGAGTTCTACTAATATTATGCGTAAATTGGACCTAAGTGAGAGCATTGGTGCTTTGATTGCCCTTGCTTCAAAATCTCAAGAACGATTGGCGGAAATAGAGATGAAAAAACAACTAGGATTGACTCCTGCACAGTGGAAAGTCATTTTAGTGCTCAACATAATGGATGGCTTGACACAAAAAGATATCGCTGAAAAAATTAATGTTGATGGAAGTACGCTTGTACCAGTGATAGACAAAATGGAGCAGAGCGGCCTGGTTGAAAGAAAGGCCGACTCTAAAGACAGAAGAAACAATAGAATATTTCTTACAAAAAAATCTGAATCTACTGTAGATTCTATAATAATGATAATCCTCCAACTGCGAAAGATAATTTATAACGGAATATCTGAGGATGAAATTTCTTCTACTAGAAATGTTTTAAAAATTCTGATTAAAAATTCTGATGCTGCATCCATCCAAGCCAAGACTTCGTCTGGAAAGTCCAAATCATGAATTCATCTCGCATGAAAGGATTTTTTATCATATTGCTTTTGATTCCACTGTCTCTTAGCTATGCTGAACCTGCAACTCCTGGAACTGTTTTGACTTTTTATGTAACTGATTCGAATTTATCCACTGATCATAGAGCAGTAATGACTATCTCAACATCTGGATTAGTTGACTTTACAATAAACGGAGTCTCAATAGCTGGGCCTGGTGCAATGGTGGAAACTGGAATTGATACTGGAGTCTTTCAACTACAACTTACATTACCAGATACTGTCAATGGCAAGTCACTACAAAATGGAGACGTTGTTGTCATGACGTATCACCAACAGGCGGATTATTCTGGAAATCCAACAACCTTGACACAATCCAAAGTTCTTTCTAGTGCACCATCTAGTCCTGTGGCAAGCTCTTCGTCAAATGTTAGAATTGGTCAATACTTTAAGCTGCAAATCTATGCCCCAAACTATAATCTAGATTCTCTAAAACCTGATGACATTCCTCTTGATATGATTGAATTTCATATGGGGGGTGTCCAAACTACCTTGGCAGATAGTGCATTTCAAGTAAACCCGTATACCTTGAGAGAGACTGGGCCTGATACTGATACCTTTGAGGTAAATGTCAAGATACCAAAATCTGTTGGCGGATTTCCAATAGAAATGGGCTCTACACTAGAATTTAGATTCAATGACCCATCCATACCATCTAGCGTGTTTGTAACCGTAGGAGGGGGATCTTATAGCACATCTAGTTCAAGTTCTGGCTCTAGCACACAGCACATGGTTCCGCCTACTTTGATTTTTTATGCTGCCAATTCTGTTGGGACGAGCGTCAACTATGTGAACTCTACGCTGCTATCGAGCCTAAATGGTCCAATATGTAATCCTCAGTCTGGCTCTTTTTTCATGATGGGAACTACCACGGTAACTTGTGCAGCTAAAGACCAAAATGGAAATTCTGTAGTAAAGACATTTGTAGTCGATGTCCTTGCATCTCAAAATCATATCCCATCATGGACAAAAAAGACAGTAGGATCTTGGTGCAATGGTGATATTCCTGACAGCCAACTATATGCTAGTATGAAGTATCTTGTTTCAAATGGTATGATGTTAGTATATGGCGATTCTGTTGGCCAACCCCTAGACAAGTCTACACTATGTCTCTGGGCAGGTGGAAAAGTATCTGACCAAGATGCAGCAAAATCACTTTACATATTATCTAGATAGAATTTAATTCAAGTAGAGTTGAAATCTAATTTATGAAAGCGACTTTTGGTGCAGGGTGTTTTTGGTGCATAGAACATGTTTTTAGAAAAAATGGGATAACATCAACAAATGTTGGTTACATGGGTGGAAAGACAAAAAATCCTACCTATGAGGATGTCTGTACTGATATGACTGGACATGCTGAAGTTGTACAAGTAGAGTATGATCCAACAAAAATCTCATACGGTGAAATTTTAGATATATTTTGGAGTAACCATGATCCTACAACACTGAATCGACAAGGACCAGATGTTGGAACACAGTATAGATCATCTGTTTTCTATCATACTCCAGAACAAGAAAAAGAGGCAAGACAGTCAAAAGAAAATATTGAGAAATCTGGAAAATATGGGAAAAAGATTGTAACTGAGATTGTACCTGCAGCCGAGTTTTACAAGGCAGAAGACTATCACCAACAATATTATGAAAAGTGTGGAATTGTCTAGTCTTGCTTTTCACGATGGCATTTTATAAAATCTGTAAAAGGCAGATCTGTTTTATATCAGACAATGGAATGTCTCAATAATTGAATTTCAAACGACTCGGCAGACTAGTGCTTTTTTTTGGCTTGATAGGTTTGGGTGCATTTATTTTTCTGAATCTTGATCTTGCACATCGAAAAAGAGAGATGTATCTACTGTTTGCTTTGTCTATCGTCTCTTTCATATCTGGTTGGGTTGGCTTGTTTCGCTACTCTAGGTTCTGGAACATGCTAGAATAATTAGTGAAAATCTATGAATTCTTAGAAATATTTTATATAAATAATATATTGATATATTTCTAGTACAAATTCTTAAATAATTTGAAATTATAATATATATGTGATCGTAGAGTCACTACAGATGGCTTGACGATGCGTGGTCCCGCAGGAATCTTTCTCGAATTCACGCAATGGCGTTGATTCCAAAGGAGGTAATCTCCAAGCATCCTGCACCAGAGGACCACGCCCTATGTTTTACTTTTCTTGGGCCAGATATTTTTCTGGAATAAAATTATTGCAATCACAATACCTCCCGCACCTGCAAGCCCTGCTATTATCAAATACGTAAACAGGCTCATGTAAAAATTAAGCACGCCCATGTTGAATGTGTATGATAGCATTCCGCCATTTTTGAAATCAACTAGATCCACTCTGATTACATGATTGCCCGGCTCTTTGAACGTGTAATCCAAATCCCACTTTCCAGAACCATGGTCTGAAGGGGAAAATGAGCTCACCATGTTATCATTATAATAAATCTGAGCACCCATCCTAAAATTGTCAACAGGTTTTTCGTTCTGGTCCAAAACTATGAAATGCACTGTCGTGACTTTCCCAACCTCTGGAACTGGAGGTGTGGTTTCAACTTTCACTTCATAGTCTCCAATTCTTGCCGAGTCTGTGCTAAAAGGAGGGTGAACTATCTCGTATACTCCAAGCCCTACAAAGAAACTCAGATAGACTGGCAAAAGAAGATAGAATCGCTTCTTCATGGATTGACTAGGATGTTTTGATATATTACATTGCCTCTCTTTGTCAAATCGGAAAACTAGGTAAATAGACTGCTGGATTAGTATCTGAGAGAGACTAATAATACAGATGATGTCAATTGAATCTAGGTCAAATTGATATCAAAAAAAATTCCGATTGTAATTTTTGTCGCTACAATAATCGTACTTGTCTACGTTGCTCAAAGTTTTAGAAACGGAGAATTGTCTTTGAATATTACATCTGGAAATGAAAATCCATATGTCAAGGAATATTCATTACCTGCTGATTCTGCTCCAAACGGCCTAGTTGTAGATGGTTCTGGACTAGTCTGGGTATCCTCAAAGCATGCCACGCTTTATTCTGTTGACCCAATCAATGGGAATGTGAAAAACTATGAGATCAAAAATGGAG
>JBOGQV010000022.1:0-8721 GCA_050749145.1 Nitrosotalea sp.
AAAATTGTATCAACTCTGAGCAGGGGATAAAATGCTAGGCCTTGGGATTGAAAGTACAGCTCATACATTTTCTTGTGCGATAGTGGAAAAAAAAGGAAAACAAGGAAAAATTCTCTCCGATGTTAGAAAAATTTACAGACCTCCAGAAGGAGAGGGAATTCACCCGCGAGAGGCGTCACGCCACCACGCAGAGCATTCTTCGGAAGTTCTTTCAGAATGTCTTAGAAAATCTAATGTAAAAATTGACGATCTTGATATTATATCATATGCAGCAGGTCCAGGTCTTGGACCATGTTTGAGAATTGGAGCAGTTGTAGCTAGATCCCTGGCTTCATACTATGACATTCCAATATATCCTGTAAATCACGCACTAGGTCATATTGAACTTGGAAAAATGTTGACTGGCGCAAAAGACCCGCTGGTATTGCTTGTTTCAGGAGGTCATACAATGATTTTGGCATTTCTTTCAAAGAAATGGAGAGTTTTTGGTGAAACACTGGATATTACTGTAGGTCAATTACTAGATCAAATTGGACGCCATGCAGGATTTGCATCTCCCTGTGGCCCAAAGATCGAAGAACTTGCATCCAAGTCAACAGAGTATTTACCATTACCTTATGTTGTCAAGGGAAATGATGTATCATTTTCAGGTCTCTTGTCAGCAACAAAAAGAATAATTCCAAAAGGAATTGAATCTACATGTTTTTCGCTGCAAGAAACTGCATTCTCCATGATGGGAGAAGCTACGGAAAGAGCTCTTGCATTTACAGGAAAAAAAGAACTCTTGGTTGTTGGTGGAGTTGCTGCAAACAAGAGGTTATCAAATATTCTTTCAAGTATTTGTGCAAGACACCGCTGCAAGTTTTTTGTAGCCCCAAAAGAGTATGCTGGAGATTGTGGATCTCAAATATCTTGGATTGGACTGTTGGAATCGTCAAAGAAACCTGGAGTAAATCTTGAAAATACTTTTGTAAAACAATCTTGGAGGTTAGATACTGTTGAGGTTCTTTATTGAGAAGAATATTTAGAAATAGCTTCCTTTACGTCTTTTTCCCATTTACTTGTATTGTATACTCCAAATTTGTAGGTCTTTTCATTTTCATCTGATTTTATTTTTATTCTAACTTTTTTTATTATTCTTCCTTCTTTTGCTACCTCTGTTATCTGATTGAGATTAGCTTCCAGAACTGTTTTTCCAAATTTCTTTGAAAAATCAATTATTCTTCCCTCTGTCTTGTCAAAAGCAATTCTCTTATTTGTTAGTGTGAGAATGCCAGGACCTAGTGAGTCTTCAGAACAATCTTCCTGCGTTATTCGTTTCTCATCTGGCTCCATGTCGTTTTTCTTACATCCTGTGTTATAATTGTATATTGTTTTTTTAAAACTAATTTGAGTCAGACATTATTGTAACTTAAATTATGTTTAACCTTATTGAGTTTCATTGAAACTTGTCAAAAAAGGTGCGGAAGCAGACATCTATGTTACATCTTGGAATGGACAAAATTCTATTTTAAAAATTCGAAAAAAGAAAGATTATCGAGTTCACTCTCTTGATACAAGAATACGAACTTTGAGAACAATCCGAGAAGCAAAAATGATATCTGAAGCCAAATCTTTTGGAATATCTACACCCATTGTCTATTTTGTAGATGAGAAAAAATGTGAAATATATCTCCAGTTCATAAAAGGAAAATTAGTCAGAGATCTTCCTGTAAAACAAATTGTAAAAATATGTATAGATATAGGAAAAATGGTGGGAACTCTTCATAAGAATGGTATTATGCACGGAGACCTGACCACCTCTAATTTCATTCTCTCTCAAAGAGGATTAGTTATACTTGACTTTGGACTTTCACAAAAGACAGATGCAATTGATGATTATGCAATTGATCTTCGTTTGTTCAAGGAGGTTCTAAACAGTGCTCATGCACAAATTGTAGTTAGAGCCTGGACATCATTCATTCAAGGATATCAGAACATACTGGGAAATACTCTCACAGAAAGAATCATCAATCAAGTTTTAGTAATAGAAAAAAGGGGTAGGTATGCAAATGTCATATGACCTACTTTTTGCAAGCTCAAACAAAAACAAGTTTGATGAAGCAGAAAACATCACATCAAAATTTGGTCTAAAACTAAAGTTTCTCAAATCTCATCTACAAGAAATCCAGGCAAATACTTTGG
The DNA here is from genome assembly GCA_050749145.1 of Nitrosotalea sp. GTDB lineage: Archaea > Thermoproteota > Nitrososphaeria > Nitrososphaerales > Nitrosopumilaceae > Nitrosotalea. The sequence goes on from JBOGQV010000022.1 coordinate 2,185, forward strand.
AAGAGATTGCAAGACACAAAGCCATTCAGGCATTTTCAATTTGCTCAAAACCTGTAATTGTGGAAGACGCAGGTCTTTTCATAAAATCACTGAATGGATTTCCAGGACCATACTCATCATTTGTATTTGATACTATTGGCAACAAGGGGATTCTACGACTTTTATCTACACAGCGAAGTGCCACATTTCGATCAATTATTGCATATTGTCAAGGGCATAATGATGTTCGCTTTTTTAGTGCGGATGTAGATGGAACAATTACAAAAAAAGAACAAGGCAAAAATTGGGGTTTTGATCCCATCTTCATACCATCTGGAAAAAACAAATCCTATTCTCAACTTGTAGAAAAAAACCAAATCTCACATCGATATTTGGCATTAAAAAAATTTGTTAATTGGTATCTGAATAAGAAGAGATCCAACGATCTATGAACCGTTGCTGATTCTGTAAAACTACAATTCTTGACATGTCACTTTCATCCATGATGGAATACATTCCACTTTGTTTTGCAAGTTCATCTGCAAACTGCCTTATCTCTGACATGTCTAGAGAATTTGAATACTCTAGCCTGTTAGTTGATCTACCTACATGCATGTATGATTTTATTTCTATGAAATGCGCATTCGCACGTTTTATCATTTCTGCATATTTTGGAATTAGTTTTCCATCCGCATTATAATCTCTGATTAGCGTGAAACGTAGTACGGTTCTTGTATTTAATTTTGAAAGTAATTCCAGACTTGTATTCCATCTTTCCCACGCATCTTTGTATTTTGGTCTATTTACTAGAGTAAATATTTCGGGGTCTGGAGCGTTTGTTGAGAGGTATAACTGTGTTGGTAATGCATCTTCATCACTTAATCTTTGCAACATTTCAGGCTCTTGACCGTTGGTTACGAGAAAAATTGATTTTGTGTTTTCTAGGTTTCGTAGATATTTTATAAGATCTGGCAATTGTGGATACATGGTTGGCTCACCTGATAATGAAATTGCATAATGGCTTGGAAGTAATGACTCGTCAAGTTTTTCTTTATTGCTTTTTGGATCTCCATAATGTCCCATGATCAACTTTCTTCTCTCTGCCATCAAGTTGGACATGATTACTTCTGGAGGTGCAACCTTGTCTATTGGCATCTTCAAAGCGCTGTAAAATTCCATTGGCCTCCAACAATATACGCACCTATTTTCACAAAACATGCCTGCTGGCGAAAATTCCATACATCTATGAGTTGAAATGCCATAGAACTTGTGTTTGTAACATTGACCATCATCTTTGAATGATTTCTTTGTCCAGTGGCATAGTTCTACAGTTGCATGATCTGAAATTCCATACTTTGCCTTTTTTAATTGATTTAGAATCATAGGTTTGATCTGGATGAATTCATTTTCAACTTCAACCGTTTCTCCAGAACAACTCATGACTAGATTTTCGTACTGGTTTTAATTAAATCTAGGTAATCTATTTCAAAAATGGTACACATGCAGCATTTTCCATTGGAACACAGAGTACTGTACCTAGATACAACATGGCGTAAAAGACTACTCCTGCTGCTAACCCCATGGAGACCCACCACATTCTCAACTTCATATTTGCGATTAGTTTTTTTGTTGCTAATAAACCTAACCTAGATTTTCAGAAAATAATTGATAAAAATGTCATAACCTGATCTGTAATTCTTGTTTTAGAACAGTACTTGTATTGGGCTTGGCTTACCCACAAAACTATCTTATATGACGTATTGATACCTATGAACATGAATGCTGCAAGAATAGTTAATGTAAAAGAACCTCTGGAAATTCAGTCTCTTGAAACTCCGAAACCTCGAGGTTCCCAAGTTCTCATTAAAGTAGAATCTGCCGGTGTATGTCATAGTGATATACATCTCTGGGATGGCGGATATGAGGGCCCTGCAGGTTCATTCATGAAAACAACTGATAGGGGTGTAAAATATCCATTAACTCCTGGACATGAGGTGGCAGGAGTAGTAGAAAGTATGGGTGAAGAAGTAGAGGGATTTGTAAAAAATGAAAAAGTTTTGGTATTTCCCTGGATAGGTGAGGGATTGTGTCCTGCCTGTAGGGTTGGTGAAGAAAATCTTTGCGACAAACCAAGGTCTCTAGGTGTATACAATGATGGAGGCTATGCAGAATATGTTCTTGTTCCAAGTTACAAATATCTGGCAAAAATAAATGACATGGACACTGATATTTGTGCTCCGTTGTCTTGTTCTGCTCTTACGGCTTATGGTGCAATCAAGACTGCCAAACTAAATCCAAACGACAGTGTAGTTATAGTAGGAGCAGGGGGTCTTGGTCTAATGGGTATCCAATTGGCTAAGGCAATTAGCGGTGCAAAAATAATTTCATTGGATGTAAATGATGAAAAATTAAAAGTAGCAAAACAAAGTGGTGCAGATGTTACAATAAATTCTGCAAAAGAAGATCCTGTCAAAGCCATTATGGAATTAACCGGTAACTTGGGTGCTGATGCAGTAATTGATTTTGTTAATGCTACAAAATCTGTAGAGACTGACATGCAAATACTCCGACGCCGAGCCCGAGTTGTTCTTGTAGGGCTGTTTGGTGGTTCTTTACAATTAAATCTTGTAACCATGCCTACTCGTGCATACAAGATTATGGGATCCTATACGGGTTCTATGACTGATATGATTGAGTTAATTTCGCTTGCTCGTAGAGATATAATCAAACCAATGATCTCAAACAGATTCAAGCTCAATCAAGCCACAGAAGCATTGACAATGCTAAAAGAAGGAAAGATAATCGGCAGGGGAATAATAAACCCATAAAATATTTTCTGATTTTCACAAAAAACAAGTTTCAAACGTCCTAAAGTTGGTATTTGGGTTCAATTGAGTTAAGATTAATACTGGACTGGAAAGATTTTCCTTATGTGGCCCTTGTAGTATAGTGGTTAGTATAGGGGACTGTGGATCCCCGGACAGGAGTTCGATTCCCCTCAAGGGCCCGTCTAATACTTTTTTGACGGAATTATAGACAAAAAAATCAACTGATTGTCTAATTTTCCCAATGGATGTACTAGATTCAAACCTCTAATGTGTTTTCAACTAATGTGACAAACTTTGATCATGTGTGTATTTTTTTAATTTCTATCATCTGTGATCTGGTTTTTATTGTTTACAGTTTCTGAATCTTTTTCTTCTTCATGGCAAATCTCATCCATATCAAAACTATCGCAAATGCGACCACGGCTGTAACTAAAACATATTGAAAGATAGGCCCATATTTTGTTGATACCGGAATATTGAAAATATATGTTACAACATTGTGATCCTTATCAAAATTATACAGATCTATTTTTAATACGTGATTTCCTGATTGTATGAATGTATAATTAGTACTCCATGAGCTTCCATCGTGATATTGTGGAAGAAATTCATGTACTAATATATCGTTATGATATATTCTCACTCCCATTGTAAAATGATTGACACCAATTTCAGCATAGTTTGATTTATCCCCGTAGGCGCCTTGATTATAATTGAAGACTTTGAATTGTATGTGAGTAACTTGGTCTATTGCTGGAATAATTGGGTCTGTTGTAATAATTACCTCGTAATTCCCTATGACCTCGGAATCTGAATTTAATGCATCAGGCTGCCAATTTAGTAATCCAAAGATCCCTTCAACAGATACATTGTGAAGTGGCAACTCTGCGCTTGCATAATGGAATGTAAAAATGACTAGAAAACAATAACATATGACTAAAATTATTTCTATTTTTTTCACTTATCATATCAAGCATGGATCGCTTAAAAATCATGCATATGTTTCTTAATTCTTTGTAAAAATAGAAAATCATTATAATGTATTATAAGTAAATATGATGCTCCAATTCTTAAATGAATGCAAGTTCGAATTTTAAATTTTTAAAAGTTATGAAAATGATACTTCTCTGTTGTATTGCCTTGGTCCCTAACTTGCCATCATATGGTCATCTTTATGGCTTTAACTATCAAGATTGGAAAAACCCCAGTAATAATATTCATATTCAATTTGATACTACTCCATCTACTCCCAGTGTAGGTAAGAACTCTACTATGATCTTTAGTGTTCAAAACCTAAAAACAGGTGAACATCTCAAGGATTTCAAAGAAACTATTACAGTGGTAAATAGTCCTGAACCTAACTTAACTCCAAATGGTCTCATACATAAATTTGAAACTACTACAATCAATGGAACTGATTTTTCACAAGACTATGTCTTTCCAAGTGGGGGAACTTATTATGTATGGTTACGAATTGATACTTCAAATGCCATAAATATTGCAAAATTTACAGTTTTTGTTTCATCACCACAATTTCAATTTCTTAACATGGGTCTCATTTTATTACCAGTGATAATTGTAATTGTAATATTTGCTGCAATATTGATAACTGTTGCACATTATATTTATAAAAAAAAGTCTAAATGAAAACTTGATCTATAAAATGGAAATTTCAAAATATTCCAAATTTGCTTGATTCCATCTCTTCTTTTATGGCTAGTTTGACCTTGAGACTCTTTTGACTGACCTTATCATTTAGCCAAGTCAAAAACTTGTGTTCCAATCCTTTTCCTTTTATTTTTTCAAAATCTGACCCCATCTGGTCTGATAGTCTCTTTACAAGTGACTTGTTGACGCAAACTACGTAGAAATGCCAGCCAAAAGCAAATTCTGAATCAGTCACTATAAAGTCGTTCTCTCCATGAACCATCTTTTCTACATTACTAAGAGTCGATATGATGGCTTTACTAGTATTTTCATAATCAATTGCGGATACGTTGATGTTGATTCTTTCCTGCATCATGTATTTCATACAACATTTACAAATAAAAACATGACTAAGAACTTGGTCTAGTGGTCAAGCAAATGTTCTACTTCTATGTTAAAAAAAGTCTTGAGAATACCGATATAGCTCTTTACAGGATCTGGTATCTCATCTCCGCATGCAATTCCTAAATTTTTTGCATTTATCCATATTACAACAGTCTGAAGTATTGTTAGAAACCTATCGTTTTCAAAATTTCTCGAACCTATGGCTTTGGAATATCTATCGGCAAATTCCCACGCAACAGCAAAATCAATACAATCTGTATTAAATATTGCAAGCATCTGATCTCGAAGAGATTCTGCCATCTTGAATGGTGTGATGTTTAGAATATATGGAAAGTCTATCTTGTCTGGCATGTGTCCTGTGAGCGGACCCCATATTGTTATTATTTTACATCCAGGTTTTAGATTTTGAAATTTTACAATCATCTTTTCAATTATTTTTTCATCTGAAAACCAAAAAAGTATTACACTTGCATCACTAATATCGGAGTCTGTTACATCTTGATGCCTCAATGATCCATTTGTGATATGTTTTTCCTGAAGTATTTTTTGTCCTTGGACTATCTTTTCCTTGTTGTTGTCAATACCTATTGCCTTTTTTACTCTGAATTCTTGTAAGGCTATTGTGATACTGTTAGCATTACCACATCCCAAGTGATAAAAGATATCATTTTCAGTAAGTTCTGCAAATCTAAAGATCTCCTTTATTGTCTCGTCTGATAATTCTACATCTTCCCCGTTAATTATCGAGCTTGGAAGTAATGATAGATATTCTTCGATTTTCACTAAATACGTGTGAGCCTATACTAAATTTATTCTCTTATTCTCTCAAGGGCAGAAACTGCTTGCCACAATGTAACTCTGACGTATGATGGCATATTGGGATCTTGGGATATGTCATCAAGAAGACTAATGGCATTTGCAGCTCTTACGGAAACAGGTGAGTCTTGTTTTTTCAAGTTTACAACAAGATCCGTCAAATCTTTCTTTATGTTTCTTGGAGTTGAGGGATTTGACGCAATTTCCGCTAGAGTGTTTATGGCCGTATTCAAAGTGTCAATATTTGGATCCTTTTTCTCGACCATTGTACCATTCAAGCTTATGCTAATTGAGCTTATTTTATAAAGTTTGCACTATACTTCAACAAAGATATTTTCTGATTCTACTATTACTTTATACGAATTCAAGTCTTTTATCTTGACAGGAAAGGCAGAGAGATTGCCTGTTTTACAATCAAATTTTGCTCCATGCCAACCACATGTGATGATTGATCCGTCCAAACTTCCTTCGGAAAGACTTGCTCCGGCATGCGTGCATGTATCATTTACTGCATAATAGTTTCCATCTATGTTTGCAACAAGAAGATCTTTACCATCTATCGTAACTTTCTGTATTTTACCTGGAATAAAGTCACTTACTTTGCCAACAATTATCTTTCCCATGACCCCTGGAAAACTTTGACTCTTAATAATTTTAATGTCTGTTATGAAACCGTTAAAATTCTAGATTAAACAAATCTCACGGTATTTTGTATTTTGCCCAGATTCTCTATCTCCATCTCTATTTTATCACCATCCTTCAAGAATATGGCGTCTGGCTTGTTTAGCATAACTCCAGCCGGTGTTCCAGTAGATATGATATCTCCTTTTTCTAAGGTCATTGCTTTACTTAGCAATGATAC
>JBOGQV010000023.1:0-2711 GCA_050749145.1 Nitrosotalea sp.
GAGGGCATCCGCCGCATTCAGCCCATCGACTTTCAATACGCGCACCAGCTTCATCACACCATCCGGCTGATCTGCGCCGCGCGGCAGACGCCCGACGGTCTGATCCTCTCCGTGCGGCCGTCGCTGATTCCGCAATCGACAATCCTGGCCGCGGTCCAAGGGGCCTACAACGCCGTGTGGGTCCGAGGCCACTATGGCGCCGACACTTTCTATTACGGGCGCGGCGCGGGTCCGCATCCGACGGGCGTGGCCGTGGTCAGCGACTTGATGCGCGTGGCGCGCGAGATCCGGTTCGGCAGCGCGGAGCGCGTTTCGCCGTTCGCCCACGAGCGCCTCGGCGAGTATAAGCCGATTCCCGTAACGCTGCAGCGGTCGGCGTACTATCTGCGCTTCCGCGTGCAGGACCGCCCGGGAATCATCGCCAAGCTGGCGGGAGCGCTGGCCGACCAGCAGATCAGTCTGGACGCGGTTCTCCAGTTGCCGAGCGAGAACTGGCGCGACCTGCCGTTCGTCATCACGGTGGAACCGGCCACCGAACAATCCATCCGCGACGCGATTGCACAAATGGCGTCGCTCAACTTCCTCCTGGAGCCGCCGCTGGCGATGCCGATGGAACGATCCCTGTAGAGAGACCGCAATGAAACCTTTCGTGGCTGTTGTGATTTTCTGCGCCGCCGCTTCGGCGCAAGTGGCAACAAAAGCGAACGAAAACTACAAGACTCCGCAGGGGCGCGCCAGTATTGCCGCGGGTCTCGGCGATCCCGAACGGGACGCCACTGAGAAGCCGAAGAAGATCGTCGCGGACATGGACGTTCAACCAGGCATGACCGTGGCCGATGTGGGTACAGGGGTCGGGTACATGCTGCCGTTCCTGAGCGCCGCCGCGGGTCCGGACGGCAAAGTGCTGGCCGAAGACATCCAGACGGATTTTCTCGACAAAGCTAAAGCGCGCGTGGGGCACGACAAGCTGACCAACGTGGAGTTCATTCTGGGGACCGACAGGAACCCGAAACTTCCCGAAGACTCGGTAGACCGCATTCTGGTGCTCGAGGTGTATCACCATTTCGACTATCCAGGCGAAATGCTGTCCCATTTGGGCGCCGCGTTGAAGCCCGGCGGACGGCTGGTAATCGTGGACTTTTACAAGCGGCGCGGCGCGATGGGCGACGGCGACCGCGCGCTGCAGCACATTCGTCTGGACGAAGACGGCGTCATCAAGGAGGTGGAAGAGAACGGCTTTCGGCTCGTCTCCCAACACGAGCACATCCCAAAACGCCAATATCTGGCGATATTTGAGAAGAAATAGCGGGATGTGTTAGGATCGGGAAGACCCACCCAAAAGCCGGAGAGGTGGCTGAGTGGTCGAAAGCAGCGGTTTGCTAAACCGTCGTACTGGCCTAAACCGGTACCGGGAGTTCGAATCTCCCCCTCTCCGCCAGAGTTTTCAAGTGTCTGAAAACCGCCGTTTTCTTGTGGACCATGCGGATCGGCAAGTCGATCACTGCATGGCATTCATCGGATTTCACAGGATTTAGTCCGTCCATAAGCAAGAAAACAGTAACAGCCATTGTTCTGTACCGTCAATAGGAAAACATGATCCAGAGCTTCGCCGCAGCGCATGCTCATAAGCGAAGGCAGGGGCTCGGCGAGGATGATGCCATGGAGAACCGCACCGAGCCGAAGACGCTGGGCCATTGGATTCGCTACATCGCGATGGCCGCAATCGCATTATTTCTGGTGTGGTGGATGCTGCGCGTGTATGTCCTTGGATAAGCGCGTGAACGATCGCTGCTGCCTGGCTGTGGCCATCGTTTTCCTGGGAGTTGCCTATGCCGACCCGGTTCCCGTGCGCCACGTCGAGGGCTTTCTGCACGGCTACATCGTACTGAAGAATACCGGCGGCAAGATCCTTGCAGCCGGCGACTTGACGCAGACTCCTGCGGGAAACCTCATTACGACGGTGTTGACTCTGCATTTCGGCGATGGCTCGCTGTATCAAGAAACGCCGGTATACTCGCAGCAAAAGGTGTTTAGGCTGCTCAGCTATAAGCAAATTCAGAAAGGCCCATCATTCAAGGCTCCGCAAACCCTCTCCTTCGATACGTCCGGCAAGGTGACGGTGGAATACGAGGAAAAGGGCAAGCGGAAAACCCTCCACGATCAGATGGCCCTGCCGCCAGATATCGCGAACGGAATCATTCCGATGCTGCTTACCCAAATCGATTCCAAGGCGGAAACGACGCTATCCATGCTGGTGCCAACGCCCAAGCCGCGTCTGGTGAAGCTGAAAATTTCAGCGGCTGGGCAGGATTTGTTCTTTATCGGAGCCCGGGGAGCCAAAGCGACGCATTATGTCGCCAGGATCGATATCGGAGGCGTCACCGGTGCCGTCGCCAAAATTGTGGGAAAACAGCCGCCGCCCATCCATTTCTGGATCGCGGCCGGCAATTCTCCCGCTTTCCTGAAATCGGAAGGCCCGCTATACGAGGACGGCCCAATCTGGAGGATTGAGTTGGCGAGTCCTACTTGGCTGTTAGTGCCGATATAAAACACCCGCAGAATTGCCGGTTCTGTCGCTGGGATCGCCGCTGGAGGAGAGAGCGAGACACACGAATGCGACGGCGCGGGACGTTGGCGAACGTGGGCGCGTCTGGGAACTGCGCGATGACGGACACCGGGCTGGTTAGCGGATAGGCGACCTTCCCGCGCCG
>JBOGQV010000024.1:0-2261 GCA_050749145.1 Nitrosotalea sp.
ACGAAAATGAACACTGCAAAAGTTATTTGAACACTCATAACAATGCCAGTCACCTATTGTGGAGCATACCTTACAAATTTTGACAGGGTTGTTATGATCATAGCTATTTCCACGATTATGAGATCTATGAGTAGTTTTTTGCTTATCCATCATTATTCCTCGTTCAAGTTAAAATTTGAAAAACTTCTATCTCCCATCAGCAACACATTACAGAATTACAATATCTAGTTGGACTAGCATTCTTACAATACGTCATATTTCAAAAGGCTATTTAAGTATTAATAAGTGCAGTATGTCTAACAATTAGTATGGATAAGACAATTGTAGAATTGGTTGTAGTTGGAAACGACCATGAAGGTGTAGTGGCAGGTTTTACAAATTTCATTTTTCAAAATAATGGAAACATAGAGAAAATTAACCAGAATGTTGTAAAGGGACTTTTTGGAATGTATTTGGAAGCATCTTTTGCAAAGAAACTTGATGTAAATAAATTCAATAAAGAAGCAGAGAAATTGGCAAAAAATCTCAAGATGGAAGTAAATATTCACTATGAAGTATCAAAAAGAAAGAAGGTAGCAGTACTTGTAACAAAAGAACCACATTGTCTTGAAGCAATACTAGATGCAAGAAAAAAGGGTAAGATCAAAGGAGAAATTGTAGTGTTAATAGGCACAGAAAATACATTATCATCTTTGGCAAAAAAGGCAAACATTCCATTTGTGTTGATGGATGAAAAAGATCAATTAAAAGCAGAAGAAAAAATAATTTCGGTCATAAAAAAATTCAATGTTGATCTAATAGTACTTGCAAGATATATGCGCATACTTTCTCCTAATTTTGTTTGGAGATATCCCAATAGAGTTATCAATATACATCCATCACTCCTGCCTGCATTTCCTGGCGCTTTTGCTTATGTTCAAGCATATGAACGAGGTGCAAAAATTGTTGGGTGTACTGCACATTATGTAACTGAGGATTTAGATCAAGGTCCCATAATTTTCCAAGATGCTTTTGCCATAGATGAAAATGAGACTCTAGAATCTTTGAAAAAGAAAGGACAGAAGTTAGAAGCCAGTACATTACTAGAAGCTGTAAAAATGCATCTTGATGGAAGGTTAGAAGTGTATTGGGGAAAGGTACATGTCAAACCCAAGAGATCTAGATGATAGTAAGAGATCTTGTAAATACAGATATTCTCAAACTGACAAAGAGAAGATCCGTAGCAATAATTCCAGTTGGCTCAATTGAACAACACGGTCCTCATCTTCCCGTATCCACTGATTCAGACATAGTCTCATACATAGCAAAACAAGTCTCAGACAAGAATGGATTTTTATTATTACCTACACTTCAATACGGAGTTTCTTTTGAACATCATCCATTTTTTAATTTGAGTGTATCAAGTGCTACTTTAGAAAAAATTCTGATTGAGTTATGCGTTTCACTGTCAAAAAACCATATTGGTAGAGTTATCATCCTTAATGGACACCATGGAAATCTAGATGCATTAAAAAAACTACCAGCCAAAGTTTCCAGGAGGGGTATCAAACAACGTATCTTTGTCTATTCATATTGGCATTTTATGAAGAGGGAATTTGATCATGCAGGATTTGTTGAAACATCAATCATGTTAGCAATATCAGACAAGGTTCAGATGAACAAGGCTGAAAAAGGACTAATGTCGGACAGTTTGTCCAAGAGTGAATTGACTCGATTAAGTAAGAAGGCAAACAAGTCGTTTATTTCAGTAACAAAGAACGGGGTCTGGGGAGATCCAACTAGCGCTACACAGAAGAACGGCAAGGTAATTTTGAATGAAATAATCTCAAATTTGGTAAAAGAGAGTCAAACTTGCCTTACTGGAATAGGTTGAAAGTTTCACCAATGAAATTTTAATATATACCCTCCATAGAGTGGGTAATAAGTGAAATAAATGTCAGTAGATATGGCAGTAAAAGTACTTGATGAAAGCCTAAACAAGGTTGTACTTATCAAGTTGAAAGGCGGTAAAGTGATAAGGGGTAACCTTCATGGTTTCGACCAACACATGAACCTGCTACTTGAATCTTCAGAAGAGATTCCTTCTGAAGGAGAGACAAAAAGCCTTGGTACCATAGTTGTCAGAGGAGACAACGTAGTTATCATATCCCCTCCACCAAAGTGAGTGTATTATGACTAAAGGTACTACCTCAATGGGAGGCTATACAAGAAAACACGTACACATTAGATGTAGAAGATGTGGAAAGAATGCTTATCACATA
>JBOGQV010000025.1:0-3455 GCA_050749145.1 Nitrosotalea sp.
TAAGATCCAGAGCCTGAGATCCCTAACCCAAAATTGTTTGGCCACTAGACTATCGGGCTACCGAGACGACTGGTATTTCTTGAGAATATATTATTTTGTACTAGCCTCACGGACTGCAGTGGAATAATCGCAATTTGCACCAAGTCTCATGTAAGGAATCAATCTATAATGAATTGAATATAGATCATTTTCTTTGTATAAAATTCCTTTTAGCAGTAATGATACAAAACCTCCTGCAATTTTGGAAGCCGGAATATCAAGTTCTTTGCACACCTGATCACGTCTTTTCTTGTATTGTTGATTTGTAAAACTAGTTGTATTTAGCTCTAAAATCAGCGGCCACATGACTTTCTCCCAGACAAATCTTCGATTTTGCGTGGCAGATGCATATTTTCCCTTTTCTTCAAGCATTGATAACGTTCAAAAAGTTCCGATCTTAATTTATTAGTTGATGAAATCAAATATTGAAGAGGCCCTAGAGTTATTATCTAAAAACTGGAAAATAGAACCGATAATTCAAGATTTTATTTTGGGTAAAAAAACAAATGTTTCTGATTTTTCAATAAAAATTAATGATGTGATTTTTCACATTCCATATCTACCTGATGAAAATGGTTATGTTCTATGGAAATGTTATTGGCCTGATTGTCATAACTGCTGTAACAGGCAAGGAAGATTACCTCTGACAAGTAATGATTTGATTACAATAAGTAAAAATCTCAAATATGACAAGATATCTGATTTTGTAAAAAAAGAGACCAACATAGTAACATGGGAAGAAAAGGGACCTACCGGGAATCCTGTAGTGATGACAATGATAAACCTCAAGCGCAAAGAAGATGAAACAGAGTCTGAGGATGGTACGCATATTCGATGCAGGTTTCTTGACGACAAGGGTTACTGTGGGCTACATCCATCTAGACCTGGAGTGTGCTATCTGTATCCTTTCTCATCATGGCTTGAAAACGAGAAAGGAATGGCTCGAGTGCACGCAACATTTCAATTTACAGGAGATTGCCCCGGATTTTATTTTGCAAAGTCTTATGACGAAATGAAAGAAATTTTACTTGAATATTCTAAGATGATATATGATTATACGATGAGCTCAAACAGAACAACAAGAGAAAATTTCGGTTATGTAAGTATGTGATCTTAGGCCTTTGCTACTTTCATCATGTCTGTCATCTTGATTTCCATTCCGAATCTTTTCTCATTTTTCTTCATGTATCTGTAAATTGATAGCATATCCATAAAATTTTTCATAATGCCGAATTTACTTTCCATTTTATTTCTTACAAATGATAATACTTTTGAATAGATTGCAAATTTTTCAAGAACCATTTGCCTATATCTTTCATTATTGCCAAGTGTATCTACAAAAATATCTCCACATGTCATACTTGGAATTATTCCTTCACCCAGCAATGGATATACAGTTCCAATTGATTCTCCTACACCCACTACTTTTCCATGATAAAATGGTTCACAGAGATCTGGAGTGGCAAGACGTATTGGTCTTCCAACAGTCTTTACGATCTTTCCACCATATTTTTTCAAGAATGCATTGGTTTCAACTATGTGATTTCTGTTTTTATCACCTGCGCCAATATGCGCAGTTTTATCCCCTAGAGGGAAATACCAAAAATATCCGCTAATTGAGGAAAATGGCTTGAGATAAAAATCATCAAATGGTACACCATTCTCGTATTCTACCTTATACTGGAAAGTTGGCAAGTGGAAATCTTTTTCAAGTCTAGGCAAGTATGACCGATGAAAACCTGTGGAATCGACAATCATGTCAAACTCTGATTCCAGATCTTGCAATTTTGGGGCCGCACCATAATGTATCTTACATCCGCTTGCCATGTCCTTTATCAGTCCAATTTTATTATAAGTGCAAAGTCCTTTGAGTTTAATTTGAAATCGCTCTAAACCCATGTCTACATACATTTGTTTTCCATCGTGAATTACATAATCATCAAAATCTAATCCGACTTTTTTTGAAAATTCTTCCATTGGTGCTTTTGATGTACCCCAGGCGCATATGGAGTCATGATTCTCTGGTGTAGATCTTTCAAAACCTACTACTTCGTGTTGGTTCTTCAATCTTGCAAGGAGGTAAGCACCGGCAACTCCTACTCCTACTACAGCTATCTTCAAGCGATCTTATACCTAAAATAACCTAATAAAAACATGTGGCGATTACTATTCGATCAATATAGCTGGCTTGTATGGTCTTGATGTCCTTGATTTGTTTTTTGGATCATACTTGTCTGAATCAGATTCTGAAAATACTTGAGATGTGATTCCAAATTCTGCCTGTACCAATGAATCAAGCTCTGAAAGAATTTTCTTTTCATCAATAAGACCTATTCTATTCTTTGATTCTCTTTCTTCTTGTGACTCTGATAAAATATCATTTACTGTTTTCTTAACAAAATCAGGATCTTTTTTGATCTCCTCTGTTTCCTTGTCTGCTATGAGCGATCTAATTATGGAACCTATGTTGACTTCACCTGAAACTATTTTGGATAAAATTTTTTGATATGCTTTTACTTTCCATTGAGCAGATGTGTAAATTGTTATTTTCTTTGGAGTAATTTTTGTGACCTTGATTATGTTTTTTATATCTTCAATTGTATTTTTTAACAAGCTTTCTGATTGAATTGATTCAAAGTCTATCATGTTTTCGTGATAATCTGGCCAAGTAGATTTTGATACAATGCCTGCATTTCCAAGTTTTGACCACATCTCTTCTGATGCATATGGTGCAAAAGGCGACATCATGGATACACGCATGGATGTTACATCATGCAAGATTCCTGTAAAGTTGTCTCGTTTTTTTGCAAGAGCCCTCTTCATATACCATTGAAGATCTGATTCAAAATCATAGAGTACAAAATGTAATGCTTCCCTTAACCTCATCTTCTGTATTGATGATGTTGTTTTGAGAATCAATTGTTCTACCTTGCTTTTTATCCACTTGTCCTCTTGCTCAAGTTTTGTATTGTGAGAAAATTTGTATCTTGAACATTCTTCTAGCATGCTTTCCAGCTTGTTCTTTATTCCCTTGACTGCTTCTTGGTTAAAGTCTGCATCCTGCAATAGCTCTGCAGAAATTAATATTGTAAGCCTTATGGCATCTGCGCCATGATTTCTTATGGCATCCCTGAGTGGGATTATGTTTCCCTCTGACTTTGACATCTTCTTTCCATCCATTAGGACTGACCCATTGACTACAATCTCTTCGGGCCAGTACTCTTTTGGAAATATTGCAATATGATTGAAGATGAAAAATGTCAGATGGTTTGGTACCAGGTCTCTTCCCGAGTGTCTTGCATTGACTGGATAAAAGTACTGGAATTCTCCCTTTACTTTTTCCAAAAGATCAAGCGTTATTTTGCACTGGGATGATATGCTATTTGCATCTCCCTTGTTCAAAAATATGTAATCAA
>JBOGQV010000026.1:0-4357 GCA_050749145.1 Nitrosotalea sp.
GTACTTGGATAAACTGTTGTACTTATCACAGCTTTTGATTTTGCAGGTATGGTACCCAAGTTGAAAGTATTAGGCCCCAGATTGACTATCTGCGTGGTAGCAGACTGCAATACAAGAGATCCTCCACTGCCACTACTACCGGTGCCACCTTTAGAACTTCCAAGGTTTACAATGGTTGCCACTACTCCTGTTGCATCAGCAGAACCCTTGTTTTCAATTGTTATTGAAATGTTATTCTTATTTTGAGGGACAAGGTATGAAGTATCAGTAGATGCATCTAATACTACTTTTCCAGGAAGAACAAATGGAACATTAAGTAATGCAGAAGTACATTGTTGTCCAACTACACCTACTTGAACATAATTTGCAACAACTGTTGTAGCAAAAGTACCTACCTTTGCTGTTGGCAGTACATTTATGTTAAAATACATAGTAAATGACGCTCCGGGTTGGACAGTACCATAATAGTTTCCTACCGCGGGATTGTTTGCAACTCTTGCTGCTTGATTGAAATGTTGAAGCAGTTGTGGGTTTGCACTCTCTCCAGTAGGTGAAAATCCAGATGGTAGATTAAGAAATGCGGTGATGGAAGTTATTGGAAAAGCTGAATTTCTATTGTTAAAGACTACTGCAAAGACAGATGGTCCTTCCCCTGGACCTATTTCCTTTTTGACAGGATTACTTGTAACATCAGTAGCAGAGGATGTACCTTGATCAACCCAATACGAATCAACAACCACAGGACCTGCATAAGTGGCATCAAGAATTGTAGTAAGAGGTGCAAAACAATCTTGTGTTTGTACCTGACCGTATGCAGTCAGAGTTGAAAGTGTGGTTGGTACAAATAACATTACAATTAAAATTGGAATGGCAAGTTTTACTCCTAGTCCTCTGGTTGAAAAGTTGTAAGGCATTCTAGTTGATGACATCTTTTTCTATTCTCCCATCTCTTAGCAATATTGATCTATCGGTAGACTCGGCAAGTTCTGGATTATGTGTTACCATGATTATGGTACGTTTGAATTTATGTGAAAGCATCTTTAGCATATCAAATACGTCATCTCCTGTTTTTGTATCCAAGTTACCAGTTGGTTCGTCAGCCAAAATTATAGATGGGTTGTTCATCAAAGAGCGAGCAATTGCAACTCGTTGCTGTTGACCACCACTAAGATTAACAGGTTTTTGGCTTTTCTTGTCAGCAATACCAAGAGCTTCTAGAATTTTGATAGAACGAGAATTTGCATCATCATTTGACATTCCAGCAATTATTCCTGGCAATTTTACATTTTTTTGTACAGTTGTTCTATTAATCAAATTAAATGATTGGAAAATAAAACCAATACGCCTATTTCGCATGGTAGCAATTTCAGAATCATTAAGAGAGAATATGTCTATTCCATCTATGTAGATCTTTCCGCTTGTTGGTCTATCAAGTGCCCCAACTAAATTCAAAACGGTGGACTTGCCACTTCCAGATGGACCTACAACAGACACAAATTCACCTTTTTTGATAGCAAAACTGACTTTATCCAAGGCAACAACTCGTCCTGCAGTAGAATCATAAATTTTGGAAAGATTTTCCACTTTCAAGGCAAATGAACTGTTATTGATAATTTTATTTTGAGTATCTTTTTCAACTACCAATTCTTTTGTCATGTTTCCCAAAATCAATCCCCTTTTAGAATTCATCTATCTTAATTTCAGATGTATAAAAAAAAGCACTATACGAACTGCATAAAAAGAAAGATGTCATCAGTTTTCTTTCTTATTTTTAGAATAAAACGCTTATCAAACCTTGTTAAGGAACATTGTTAGTGAAAGCACACCACATAATTTGTGGCTAAATGAGATACAGGATAGACAAGATTTTAGGTTAAGCTAGTATACTTTGAAGCATTCCTTGTGATAATATTTTGGAGGTCTTGCACCAATTCGTACTACGATATCTCCCTCAATCAATTTTACAGTGCATTTTCTACACATATTATTACCAAACGAGCTTAATCTTGCAACATCTCGCGGTTCTAGCTTAATTTGCATCATATGCAATTCATCACTAGAAAAGTTTGTTTAACAATATTTTGCAAATTTTTGTCCTGGCTTGCTTTTTGCCAAAAAATCTTGTGGTACATGCACTAAGTTTCCCAATACCATTTTGGTCTAAATCCATCATGTTTTGCAGGATGTGCCGCTTTGAAATGTCGCTCTAGTCGTACAGGATCATCAAATTCCATATCACACTCCTTGCATTTGAAATTCTTTTTTCTATCAACCATGTTACCGTAATTCTTTTCTGTCATTCTTCTTTTTCGTCCAAGTTTGTTTCCAAAAATTTCAGTATTAGAAATGGTATGACCATAAGATTGATCTTTTTTTCTGCAGAGACACATAAGATTTCATCATCTAGCGGAAAATTCATTGATACTGTTTTCTCACCATACGAGATGGTAAAATTTACAGACCCCAAATGAGAGTCATGTTCTTTGCGCATTCTTATCCCCAATGCAGTTTCCATGAATAACATTTCTTGATCTTGTGGAGTAGTTGAAGTCAGAATCCCTTTCTTTTTGTGTCCAGTAAGAAGTCTGCCTTTGTTGTTTATTATTCCTGCAAATCGGATATTAGGATCCAAGTCAAGAATCATGTCACAAATGTACTCTAGTGTTTCTTGGGAACTGATTTTGTGTCCATAATTTGGAATTGACTCAAGCCCAGATTGCATATTTTTTTACCAGTCGTTTTGAATAAAACGCTTATCAAACATTGTTAAGGAACATTGTTATTCAAGGAGAAAGTGTTTTTCAAAAACATTTTACTATAAAAAGGAAAAAAGTTTTGGATCAGGATTGTGATCCGCTGGATGGAGTTGTTGTTCCAGGTGTAGATGGAGATGAGCTTTGAGGATTACCACCCATGTATGACTTGTGTTTCATCATTCCATGTTGGCCGCCCATTGCAAAACCGCCCATTCCAGATTGATGACCAGGTGAGGTATACAGCACTTTATCATTTGCTGGATCGACAATTACCGAATATACCATATTCTTGTCATCTATGACCTTGAAACTATATACAACATATCCTTGTGCAACAGTCAGGCTTCCACCGATTGTTTTTCCATTTGTTACTGCAGCTGCTGCAGTATCAGATGCGGCAGAGAATTTTGTCTGTACATTAGACATGATTGTCTGCTGTAGGTTGATTGTACCCTGTATTGTTGGATGTTGTGTACTGGTCTGTCCTTGAACTTGTGCAGATGCTGCTGACACTCCTACTGTGGCAATGATTGCTACACCAATTATGATGGCAAGCATCTTGTGGTTCTTGACGAGGTCTTTTGTATTCATTATGTATTAATGCCATAGTTACTTAATAAAAAATTGCGAAACTATGTCAGTGAACATTGTTACTGAAAGGTAAAAGTACTAGCAATGTCGATTTCAGTTTTTACAAGAAATCATGGTAAAAAGCTTAATACGTTATTTATACGGCAGAACAATAATCTTGTCGCATGAATACCGAGATCGAGTTTACATTAGGAAAGACATCATATTAAAATTGACAGAACATGGCGAGCTCAATCAAACAGCACTTCTTAGCTATTGCGGTTTGAATTTAATGAAGCACAAAGATATTCTTGAAAGCCTGGAGAGAAAAGGCTTCATAAACAGAGCAGAACAGGCATGGGGAAATAAGAAGATAATAAAATATGCAGTAACACAAAAGGGACGTGAATTTTGCAAGTTAATTCTAGAGCCGTATGAAGACATATTTCCGAGGAGTGAAAAACATGTTCAAGAACAAAGTTAGCGAAGCGTTTTTAATGCAACAGGAGTGTTTTTAGTAAATGTCAGAACCCGAGAATAACCCATCTGAGAAGACTGGACTTCCATCTGATAAGGATGAAGGAAAAAAATCTGACAATATTCTGAAAATCTTGGATGAATTATTATCTCATACCAACAGTTCACGCCGTCTATTTCTAATTTTTATTGCAAGTGCATTATTTTTTGGGCCGGTAGCATTAATCTTGGGAGGAGTATTACTAGAACATCCAGATTACAACATAAAACATTTGGAACCAAATGACAACTTTACAGGCATGCACCGTACGCCAGGAACACATCTTCAATTAGTTGATCAAAACGGTACAGTAATCAGAGACATGCCCATGATGCCACAGTTTGGAGTGGATAGATCTCATCTTGCACCAATATTTTTTGGATTACGAACATTTATCATAATATCCATAGTCTTTGCAATAATTTTGCTGTTCATTGCAATAAAGGAATACCGCTTCTTTTCGCATTGGAACAAGAGATTTACCAAGTACAAGGCACTAAAGGATAAAGTAGAC
>JBOGQV010000027.1:0-2475 GCA_050749145.1 Nitrosotalea sp.
AGGCCCTAGTGAGAAAACCTGTCAAAACAGCATCAGGTGTTGCAGTAATTGCACTGATGCCAAAACCCTATGCATGCCCGCATGGAAGATGCAGTTATTGTCCAGGTGGAATTGAATACAACTCTCCAAATAGTTACACCGGGAGGGAACCATCAACACAGAATGCAATTGCAAACAGCTATGATCCAAAAAGGCAGATTCTTGACAAACTAGAGCACCTGATTGCATATGGCCATGATTCCACAAAACTAGAGCTTGTCATAGTTGGCGGAACATTTCTTTTCATGCCAAAAAGTTACCAGGTTGATTTCATAAAATCATGCTATGATGCATTAAACGGATTTGATTCGCAAGATTTGGAATCTGCCAAAAAGAACAATGAAAAGACAAATTTCAGAAATGTGGGATTTACAATAGAGACCAAGCCAGATTATTGCAAAAAAGAACATGTGGACTGGATGTTAGATTATGGAGTAACACGAGTTGAGATTGGAGTACAGAGCCTTCATGAAAAAGTATACGAGATTGTAAACAGAGGTCACACATACCAAGATGTCATAGAATCATTTGAGATATCAAAGGATGCAGGATACAAAATTGTGGCACATATGATGCCAGGACTTCCATCAATGACCCCAGAAGAAGACATTTCAGACTTTAAGAAACTGTTTTCCGATTCCCAGTTAAGACCAGACATGCTAAAGATCTATCCAACACTTGTGCTAGAAGATACTCCACTTTATACAACATACAAAGAAGGACACTTTACCCCATACTCTGACGATGAAATGATTCGAGTCCTCACAGAAATTAAGAAAATAATTCCGAGATGGGCAAGAATAATGAGAGTCCAAAGAGAGATATCATCAGATCAGATAATTGCAGGACCAAAACTTGGAAATCTTCGCCAGATTGTGCAACAGAACCTGAAAAAACAAAACATTTCATGCAAGTGTATCAGGTGTAGAGAGGCAGGGTTGTCAGAGAATACAATAAACATTGATGACATAAAGATGCACCGAGAGAATTATGATTCATCTGGTGGAAATGAAGTCTTTTTGTCATATGATGATTCACATGATAAAATATTCGGATTTTTAAGATTAAGAAAACCAAGTGTTACGGCACACAGAAGTGAAGTTACTTCAAACACATGCATAGTAAGAGAGCTCCATGTTTATGGCAAGTCATTAAAACTAGGAGAAAGAGAACAAGATAGCATACAACATCTG
This sequence comes from Nitrosotalea sp., assembly GCA_050749145.1. Classification (GTDB taxonomy): domain Archaea; phylum Thermoproteota; class Nitrososphaeria; order Nitrososphaerales; family Nitrosopumilaceae; genus Nitrosotalea. The sequence continues at coordinate 1,233 of JBOGQV010000027.1, forward strand.
GGACTAGGAAAGAACTTGATGAGTGAGGCAGAAAAAATTTCAGTAGAAGAATTTGATTCAAAGAGATTACTTGTAATAAGCGCAGTTGGTACAAGAGAGTATTATAGAAAACTTGGTTATACCCCACTTGGACCATACATGTCAAAGGATTTGAAATAATGGAAGAAGAACAACAGATAATTGGCAGAGGCACATGGATTGACAAGCTTGCAGACGAATTACTGCAAAGAGAAAAAGCACTTGGAAGAAAGACAGATTTAATCAGAGTTGAAAGCGGCCTTGGTGCATCAGGAATACCCCATATTGGAAGTTTAGGGGATGCAGTGAGAGCATACGGAGTAAAGATGGCACTAGAAAATTTTGGATTCAAGTCAGAATTAATTGCATATTCAGATGACTTGGATGGTCTTCGCAAGATTCCAGAAGGTTTACCTGAAACACTAAAGGAACACATTGGAAAACCAGTTTCATTTATCCCAGACCCATTTGGATGCCATGACTCGTATGGCCTGCACATGAGCAGTATTCTCCTAGATGGTCTTGACAAGCTTGGAATAAAATACAAGTTTCAACGTGGAGTGGATACGTATCGAAACGGATTGCTCAAGGATCAGATTCACACAATTTTAACAAACAGTAAAAAAATTGGTGAAAAAATTGCAGAAATGGTAGGACAGGAAAAGTATCAAGAGGCATTACCATATTTTCCAGTCTGTGCAAACTGTGGAAAGTTGTATACTGCAATATCATATGAATACTTGACAGATGAAAAGAAGATCAAGTATAGATGTGCTGATACAACAATTGGCTCAAAACCACTAAAGGGTTGTGGTCATGATGGAATAGCAGACATAACAAAAGATTTGGGCAAACTGCCATGGAAAGTAGAGTTTGCAGCAAGATGGAGTGCATTTGACATCAGGTTTGAAGCTTATGGTAAAGACATCATGGATTCAGTCAAGGTAAATGACTGGGTTGCTGAAGAGATACTAAACTTTCCAGCACCAACACACGTAAAATATGAAATGTTTCTTGACAAGGGCGGAAAAAAGATATCAAAGTCTCTTGGAAATGTTTTGACATCACAGACATGGCTGCGATATGGCACACCAAAAACAATTCTTCTTTTGCTCTACAAGAGAATCACTGGTGCTCGTGAAGTAGGTATTGATGACATACCAGCACTCATGGATGAATACAATGAACTTGAGAACATCTATTTTGGAAAGATAAAGCTTGACAA
>JBOGQV010000028.1:0-3535 GCA_050749145.1 Nitrosotalea sp.
TGACGTAGATGATCTATACAAACCTCCTGTTTTTCAAGTCAAAGATGGAAAACTCAAACAACCGCTCAAATGGCTCTTCAAGTATTATTCTTATTACAAAGAATGCAAGACAATTTCATCTCAAATATTAAAAAACTATCACCCAAGGCTTGTTACAAGTGATGAAGATTTCGCGTCACTTGTGGTTGCACAAGAAATGGGAGTCAAGACCATTTTAGTAACTGACATACTCGAGACAAATTTTGCAAAAGACATTGGTACTATAATTGAAAAACAAATGAACAAATCAATGAAAGGCATAATTGAAAAATGCGATCTTGTTATTTTGCCAGAAAATGGAAAGAATGAAGATAATCTAGTAAGAGTCGGACCAATAGTACGTAATACATCACAATCTCGAGAAAAATTACGAGAAAAATTTGCATTTAATAAAAAAACAATTGTTGTAAGCATAGGAGGAACTGATTCCGGTAAGTTTTTGATTGAAAAAATTCTTGAAATATATCCAAAGATAAGCCAGGACTTTGAACTTGTGATTGTAAGCGGTCCTTCATTTAACATGAGTCACACAAACATTAGAAATCTTGGATTTGTAAATAATTTACATGAAGTAATATTTGCAGCAGATTTGGTAATTTCACTTGCTGGAAAATCCACCATAGATGAATCAAGGCATTATGGAACACCAGGGATATTCATTCCAATAAAAGGTCATTTTGAACAGGAAGAAAATGCTATTGAATTAGGATATACACATGATGATATACTTAATCTGGATAAACTAATACTTGAGAAAATTGACGAGAAGAGAAACCCTCAGCCTTTTGAGGGTGCAAAAAAAGCATCTGATCTTATAAGAAATTTTCTAGTCTAGTTATTTTTCTGAAAATCAATGCAGCCGGTGATTTCTTTACAGAGGGATTCATTATGAACAAGACCTACCTCTGGAATGAATTGCAGAATATGATTAGTATTCTTGTCTCGGAAAAGCTCACCCTGAATGACAAAATCATTAGATTGTACAGACATGAATTTAGTTGCTGGTTTTTTGGATTTAAGTAATGCGCATAATTTATGCAGTTTAGATTCTTTAGAAGAATGTGAAAATATCCAATACTTTATAGAAGGATTGGAATAGAGATAACGACGTTTTGAAGAACCTAGTCATTTCAAAATTTGGCGGTAGTGCAGTAGGTGTAGATGGCATACTGATACCCTCCATAATCAAGAGGATTAATGAACTCAAAAAAGATTCCAAAGTAATTACAGTTTTTTCTGCACCTCTTACAATATACAATGAAAAACAAAGGTCGCTTACAGATATCGCACTTGAGATTGGACGTAAAGCAGAAAAAGGAGAAACCGTAGGTACAGAAATTCTAAGAAAACCATACCAAAAAATTGTGAGTATGGTGGACAAGACACTTCAAGATGACTGCAACAAGACAATCAATTCTTTTCTAGAAAAAGCAGAGATTGCTTTAGCAGAAACCCTACAAAAAAGAGAATTTGCCAATGAAATAAGGGCAAGATTGCTTGCATATTCAGGCGAAGTTTTGATGTCTAATGTAATGAATTACGTATTGAAGAGTTCAGGAATCAAGTCAGAGGTCATTTCATTTGATGTCTGGCCCATAATTACTGACAATAACTTGGAATCTGCAAATTTTCTTGCCTCAGAATCATCAGAAAGGATGAATGAAACTGAAAAACTACTTGAAGAAAATGATGTCTTGTCAATAGGTGGTTTTATCGGAAAAACAATAGAAGGAGTAGAGACAACATATGAGAGAGGCGGTTCTGATAGGACTGCTGCTGACCTTGGAATTTTGTTTAGCAAAAAATATCATACTAGAATTGATTTTGAAAAGGATAGCGCTGTATTATCTGCAGATCCTCGAGTAGTAAAAGAAGAGCTTGAAAATATAACCAGTCTCTCATATAATGAAGCAAGAATTGCAGGAATGTTTGGCATGAAAATTTTGGATCCAATTGCAATAAAGGAAATTGTGGAAAATGGGGTAGAGATGCCAATAATAATTACAGATATGGGCAAACCCGAAAAAATAACAACAATTGAAAGAAAACCCAGTGAAAAAAATGGTCATCCTCTCAAAATAGTTACTGGAAAGAAAAATTGCTCTATTGTCAGAATTGAAAAAGAGGCATCTGAGAGGCTATTTCACTCACTTGATAAAGACAAGAGGTATAGTGAATTTGTAGTCTTGTCGCCGTTTACTAAAGACGACATTGAATTTACAAGAATATTATTTTTAGATGGAGACTATGTCAAACGCAATGAAAGATACATTCTAGGATTTGACTCATTGGCATCTATAACTTACAACAGAGGTGTCATTACCTTGATTGGAGATGAGATGTGGCGTGTGCAACAAGTTGCATCAAAAGCAAGCTCCAGAATAGGTGAAGCAGGCCTGAACATACTCAACATGGATGCCCAAGAAGAGACATCTAGAATTATCATAGTAATCGAAGACAGTGGTGACAGCATAGAGAAAGCAATAAGGGCAGTACATGCGGAAAGATCCAAAATAAAATTTGTTTAACTAAAAATAATATCAGTGAAATAATTTTGTTTGTATAAAATTACAACGACTGTTTTACTTTTTTCTTTTTCTGCGAGTAGCGCGTTGGTCTGCTTTACGTTGGTGTTTTCCTGTCTTTCTTGCAACCATGTCTAATTTTTAGACAATCTACTATGATTTCTATCTTTGGTATAAGAAAACTTGAACATTTGAACACCTACAAGCCTATACCTGTAGATGTCAAAGTGGGTTTATTCTTGGACCTCTTTATCTAGAATCAGCCCGGCGTTACCCAAAACACGCACTAGTATACATACGATCAGGAAATATTTAGAGTTGATCTATATAGATCATGTATATGCTCCGTTGACTGCCCAGATTACAAGGGCAATTCCAATCAATGTATACCACTTGAAGTTTCTTTTATCTGCAAATACATTCTTGGGGTTAGGATGTTCTTCTGTAGCCAAGCGAATTTTTCTCATCTCAAATCCATTTCCTACAAGACCAATAACAAACAAGGCAACTGAAACTAGAGACAACAGTGATTGAGACATACAGAAAATTAGGCTCTTCTTGAATTTAAGGACAGTTAGTTTTTGGTACAATGATTCTAAGATTTGATTAATTCTTTAAATTACCAAACTCTATCTCATTTGGTATGAAAGAACAAGGCAAGATTTGGATGAACGGTAAACTTGTTCCATACAAGAATGCAAAGGTGCATGTTCTTACACACGCATTACATTATTCTACTGCAATATTTGAGGGGATTAGATGTTACAATACTCCAAGGGGCCCAATGATCTTCAGATTACCAGAACATGTTGAGAGATTATTCAAATCAGCAAAAATGTATTCAATGAAAATGCCCTATTCTAAAAAAGAAATTTCAGATGGAATAATCAAGACAGTAAAGGCAAGCAAACTCAGAGAATGCTACATCAGACCAATTGCATATTATGGTCATGGCGTAATGGGTCTTACAC
>JBOGQV010000029.1:0-2524 GCA_050749145.1 Nitrosotalea sp.
AAAGATTTGGAGAGCCGAGTACGATCTAAAGTAATCTAATTCCTTCTTGCACTTGAGGACAGGTTGTTGCAATTCTAAACATCCTGTGTACTGAGCTTGCCAAGTTTTCACACTTGCGTCGCTCACCATGATTTACAATTACTCTTCGAAGTTTTGGTCGTAGTCTATGTATGTATGACATTAATTGGTTGTAATCACTGTGACCACTGAATCCATCAAGTTTTTCAGTTGAACAGTTAATGTTGATGACCTCAATTTTTCCATCCTTTCCTACAACAGAAACTTGTCTTGAACCATCAAGAACTCTTCTTCCTAGTGTGCCGTTTACCTGATATGATACAAACAAGATCTTGTTTTTCTGGACCGGTGCAATATTTTTAAAGTATTCAAGAACTGGTCCACCCTCTAGCATACCAGATGTTGCCATGATGATTGATGGGCCTTCGCGCAATGGCTCTTCTCTTGCATCAGAGTGTTCTATATTTGTGAAATATTCAGAGTCAAATGGATTGTCATCTGTCTCAAGGATCTTTTGTCTGAGTTCTCGTGCAAGATATTCAGGATAAGATTCATGGATTGCAGTTGCCTCTGAGATCATTCCCTCTGTAAATACAGGTGCTTCCATGAGTTGTCCTTGTTTCATGTATTGATCGATCACCATCATGAGTTCCTGTGCACGACCTACTGCCGGAATTGGGATCAGTACCTTTCCACCGTTTCGCAGCGTCTCATTTACTGATTTGATAAACATGGACTCTACTTCTTCTCTTGATGATTGAATGTCTTCTTTTGCACCATAGGTACTCTCAATCAATAAGGTCTCAACTCTTGGGAAATTCCAAGATGCGCTCTCAAAGAGCATGGATTTTCCATACTTTAGATCGCCCGTATAGACAAAGTTGTGATTGCCGTTTCCAATATGAAAATGACAGCTTGCAGAGCCCAAGATGTGGCCTGCATTTGAAAATACCAGTTTAATGTCAGGTGAGATATCGGTAACTGTTCCATAGGATAGTGGAATTGTCTGCTTCATGACTTGCTTGACATCGCGCTCAGAGTATAGCGGAACCCTACCTTGAGCCGCTGCAACCTTGATTGCATCAAGCTGAATTAGGTTCATCATAGGCAAGGTTGGCTCTGTACAGTAGATTGGGCCCTTGTAGCCATACTTGAACAATACAGGCAGAAATCCTGTGTGGTCCAGGTGGGCATGGCTGATTACTACAGCATCAAGCTCGTCTAGTGTTATGTTTGGCCAATCAAGTCGAGGATATGCCTCTATCGGGTTTTTTGCACCTGGGTTTATGCCACAATCAATTAGGATCTTGCTTTCATGAGTGGTAAGCAACATGCAAGATCTTCCTACCTGGCTAAATCCTCCAAGTGTCATCAGTGAAACTTCAGCATCTTCTGAGAGCTTTGGTCTGAATATTTGCTCACCGACTTGTCTCAGGTGCTTACTTCGTTCAGTTGAGGAAATTTTTAGGTTATAGTTGATAGTTTGAATAGTAGATGACTGACTTGCAGTTGCCTTTCTGATTCGTATCCTCCAGCCAGTTTTTGATACAAGTTCTGGCATGTTAAAGGCCTCAGTATTGTTAAGAAGCCATGGGCGCTTGACATCTACTGTCATCTCGCCTGTTGCAGTATCAAAGAAAGTTCCTCCAAGTTCTGCCTCTTTTGGAAGCATTTGAGTTAGTATCTGTCTTGACTCTTCCTCGTTCTTTCTAATCGACTCTTCAGTTCTTACGACAATTCTTTTTTTGATGACATTTACCATGTTGGAGATTACTTCGTTATGCTCCATCAGATACTTGGGATTCTTGGTGTAGATTGCAATCCTTGGCCCTTCATAATCTATCTTGGTGACGTCAGCTTCTTTTGGGATACTTTGCAGTATTGTTGCCATTATGTTTTGGGCTGGAGATAGGTCACGTTGTGCTTGTTTTCTTTGCATTAAATCACTAAAGCGTAATTATGGCCTTTTTCTGTTCTTTTGTTAAGAGTCGATATCCCTGCTTGTCGATTATTGCGACGTTGATTCCATCACCAGTTCCAATGTTTCTGGTGATTGCAGCTTTTACCGCTCTTAGGGCAATTATTTTTCCCTCTTCTACTGTTAGGCCGTCACGGTACTCACTTTCCAATAGACCATATGCTACTGGCGAACCACTTCCTGTTGTTACGTATGTTTTTTTGTCAAGTGATCCGAACATGTCTATGTTGTAAAGTGATGGACCTTGCTTGTCGTATCCTCCAACGAGAATATCGGCAATGAATGGATAGTATCTATTTTGGAAAAATATCAATGATGCAAGTCTTGCAATTGATTTTATTGGTAGATACTCTTGTTTGTCAATTCGGTGTATGTTTGAATGATATCGCAACATGTCTGTGACATTTTGTGCATCTGCAACACCACCTGCAATTGTCATTCCTGCATGATTATCGATCTTTTGGATCTTCATTGTATTGTTATTTGCTATGAAATATCCTGCGCTTGCTCTCATATCTGCGCACAAAA
>JBOGQV010000030.1:0-9463 GCA_050749145.1 Nitrosotalea sp.
CTATATATTATCTTGAACATGTGGATTCAGAATCTGATCTATCTGACCTTGGTTTTATTGTGGCAAAACGTCATAGAGTACGAAGAGCAGAGCTGGGAAATCTCAAATTATCTACTACTCAAACTCAAAAATTCACTTTTCCATATGAAGGAAATCTGATAGTTCTAGAGGTGACAAGTGACAGTAAACATCAAGCCGACAACAAATACTGTGAAAAGACAAGAAAGGAGGTACAAAGAAAAGGAATTGGAATGACCAGCCTTCTGAATTTATCCGTAATGGAGAGACTGAAATAGAATTTTTGATAAATTTCTTTTTGTAGAGATCAATTAGAATACATGATAGTAGAAAAGTTATATACTCATCTAAATTCTGTTTTGGTGATGAGTAAACCATCTGAGCTTGGTGCACTAAAAATTGGATCTTACATATTACTTCCAGTAGGTGGTCCAAATGAAGAGCCATGTAGAATAGTTGAATATGATACAAGTAAACCAGGTAAACACGGTGCAGCGAAAGCAAGAATTGTGGGAGTTGGAATCTTTGACAAGAAAAAATATTCTCACGTTTCACCAGTAAGTGCACAGGTTCAAGTTCCCCTCATCGATAAAAGAGTAGGATCCATAATATCAAAAACTCCTTCCAGTGTTCAGATTATGGATTCTGAATCATTTGAAGTCTTTGACGCACAACAAATTGAAGATGAAATCAAAGAGAGAGTTTTACAAGGTGTTGATGTTGAATACTGGAAAGTCATGGATAGAACTATTATAGTAAGAATCAAAAGTTAGTTTGGATGCTGATGATGACGAGAAAAGCCAACTGACGGTATGATGAAGATTATGAGTATTGAAGCATCTATGCTTTTAAAATATTAGAACTAGTTATACGATACAACTTGTATTGATAAAATATGAAAGGACTATGTCATGTTTGTTTGGCGTCTAATGTGGAAATCCTTCTAAAGGATAATCTTACCTTGTGTACTGATTGTTCAAGCCGTGTGAATGCTCTAGAAAAAAATTAATTGACTGGATATATTGTGAACTTGAATTGAAACTGGCGTCTCTTTTTTCAGGTGGAAAGGATAGTACCTATGCAATTTACAAAGCTGGACAAGCGGGTCATGATATCAAATGTCTTGTTTCCATATTTCCAAAATCTGAAGAAAGTCACCTATTGCATTACCCAAACATTGCAATTACATCAATACAGGCAAAATCTATGCAAATACCTCAGATCGTAGCTCACACTGATACTAACGATCCCCCAACAGAACTAGATGAATTACAAAATATCTTGGAAAAAGCCAAAAGGGATTTTGGAATAGATGGTATTGTTCATGGGGGTCTATTCAGTGATTATCAAAGAACACGTTTTGAGAAAATTGGAAATAATCTTGATCTAAAAATAATATCACCATTATGGCATATTGATCAAAAAAATTACATGCAAGAGTTGTTAGAGTCTAAATTCAAATTTATTATAACTAGCGTTACCTCTGCAGGACTTGATCAAACCTGGCTTGGAAGAGAAATAACTCTGGAAGACATGGAAGAACTTGTAAAACTATCTGTAAAACATGGTTTTAATTTGACATTTGAGGGTGGGGAGGCTGAAACGTTTGTTATTGATTGTCCTTTATTTTATTCTCCAGTTAGAATACTCCAAGCAAACAAGATCTGGGATGGTTACCGAGGAAGATTTGAAATAACCGAGGCCGTTTTAGAAAAGTAATGCTAGATGGTTTAAAGACGGGTCTAAGGGCAGCACTAAAGAAAATAGTAAACTCTTCAGCCGTTGATGAAGGTCTCATTAAAGAACTCTCAAAAGATATCCAAAGGGCTCTATTACAATCAGACGTAAACGTAAAACTTGTTTTTCAAATTACAAAAAATCTTGAGGAAAGATCTCTCAAGGAAACACCACCGCCCGGGCTTTCTAGAAAAGATCACATTGTAAAAATTCTGTATGAGGAGCTTGCCAAACTACTTGGTACTGAAGAACAATACGTGTTCCAGCCAGGTAAAGCAAACAAAGTATTGATGCTTGGAATCCAAGGTAGTGGAAAGACCACTGTAACTTCAAAACTTGCTAAACTGCTAACAAGGCAGGGCTATAGGGTTGCTGTTGTTGGTGCAGATACCTATCGACCTGGTGCTCTTACTCAGCTTAGAACAATGTGTGAAAAGGCAAATGTTGAAGTGTATGGTGAAGAAGCAAACAAGGACTCACCTGATATTGTAAAAAATGGCCTAAAGCATTTTGAAGGACAAAATTTTGATATCATCCTAATAGACACTGCTGGAAGACATAAGGAAGAAAAAGATCTTCTTGATGAAATGACCAAAATTGGAAAAATTGCAAACCCTGATCTTGCATTGCTGATAATTGATGGAACAATTGGACAGCAGTGCTACAACCAAGCTGAGGCATTTCACAAGACAGTCCCGGTAGGAGGAATAATAATAACAAAGTTGGACAGCAGCGCAAAAGGTGGAGGAGCTCTTGCAGCTGCAGCTGCAACAGGCGCGCAAATAATGTACATTGGAACCGGTGAGAGAATAGATGATCTTGAAAAGTTTTCGCCCACAAGATTTGTTGGAAGAATGCTTGGAATGGGTGATATTCAAGCATTACTTGATATGGCAAAAAGACTCGAGACTGAAGGTAATGAAGATAGGCTAAAGAGAATATCGCATGGAAAGATGAACATGGAAGATTTCTATTTCCAAATTGAAGAGGCAACAAAGGCTGGAGGGCTACGTAATATCCTGGAGAACATGCCCGGCTTTTCTGGAATGGTAAAAGAAGATCAGGTTGAACAACAAGAACAAAGAATGGAAAAATGGCGTTACATTATTCAATCTATGACAAAGGATGAAAAATCTGATCCTGACTTGATAAATGCATCAAGGGTAAAAAGAATTGCAAGAGGTTCTGGATGGCCAGAACATGAAGTAAAAGAGCTCCTCAAAGCATACAAAAATTCAAAGACCATGATGAAAGCTTCCAAAGGAAGACAGATGCAAGGAATGCTCAGGAAAATGGGACTGGGCTAGTTGTTCTAAAAAAGATGTATCTAAATATGTTGTAATGTATAATCTGAAACATCTTGTTGAACACCTATCAGTGTTATCAAGCACTGGGTCTCAAAGAGGGATCTTCAATTAAGGATGTAAAATCTGCCTATAGAAAACTCGCTCTACAGTTTCATCCAGACAAGAATTCTTCTGATCAAGAAAGTACAAAATTCAAAGTGATAACTGAGGCCTATCAAATACTTCGTGCAGAATACAAAAACAATGTTGCACAAAACTCCTCTGAAAAATATGACAAAGATTTCACGAAAAAATCTGGATTTACTTCTGGGGCATATTCTTGGGGGGCAAGAAAGTCTGATAGGAATCCAAATGAAGACTGGACTAGATATACAAAGTATGCAGAAAATGAATATCAAGATTTCTGGGCGCATTATGAAAAGACTTTTTGGGATTATTATGAAAAAGTAAGATCGGAAACAAGATCTGAGACTGAACCTATCCAGGTCGAAAATGATGTCTCTGTTTCTGTAACTGTTGACCCTGGTAGATGTATAGCATGCTGTAGCTGTGAGACAATTGCACCATCTGTATTCAGAGTAGAAAAAAATGTCAAGGTAAATCCCAAGTCTAGGGTGATTAATGAACAGGGAGCAAACTCTGAAAAAATACTTGATGCGGCACAAACATGTCCTACAAAAGCCATCAGCGTTTCAGAAAAAGAATCTTGTAGAAGACTGTATCCTTGGTAGACGTATAATTAAGATTAAAACACCTCATTTGTTTACTTGATGCACTGTTGAAAAAAACCAAGATGAGTATGGTAATTGAAGAAACTAGGCAAATCTTGCGAGAATATCGCCTTTGTGATTATTGTCTTGGCAGAATGTTTGCAAGTAAACTACGGTTAGTCTCACATAAAAAGCTCGGAGAAAAAATTCGAAAAACCATAAAACAAAGTAAACCCAAGTCATGTTATCTTTGTAAAAATCTAATGCCAGAACTTGATGTCTTTTTAAAAAAAATACTTGATATTTCAAAAGGATATGAATTCTCAACATTTCTAATAGGTGCGATTCTCCAGCCCTCCATTTTAGACAGAGATGATATCATACGTTCTAAATTCAAACTTCGCGGCATTGCTGGCATAAAAAGTGATGTTACAAGAGAGATGGGAAAACAATTTGGAAAAAAGACCAAGACCAAAGTTGATTATCAAAACCCTGATATTGTATTTACAATTGATTTCAAAAAAGATCAATGTGATGTAAAGCCAAAAGCGTTGATCCTACAAGGTAGATATACAAAAGAAACTAGAGACATTCCACAAAAACAAGAGTCTTGTAATAGATGTGAAGGGAAGGGATGCTTTGTTTGCGACTTTCATGGAATATCTGGATTTAGTAGCGTAGAGGGTCACATTGCTAAATTCTTATTTGAAAAATTCGGTGCTCAACAAGCAAAAATCACTTGGATAGGAAGTGAGGACGAATCAAGTCTTGTTCTGGGAAATGGCAGGCCATTTTTTGTCAAGATGACAAACCCCCATAAAAGAAAAACCCAACTACCAAAAAAGATCAAACTTGACAGTGTCTCAATCTTCAATCTGAGAACTGTATCAAAGGTTCCAACTGACCCGATTAAATTCAAAACAGATGTTTTGCTGGAAATTGCCACCGAAAAAGACCTAACACCAGGAGTGCTTGACGTATTACAAAGTCTAAAAGATATGCCTATATCAATAAGTGAAAATCTACCATGGAAGAACCAAAAAAGAATTCATGACATTACGATCAAAAAAATGAATACAAGATCGTTTACTGTCTTGCTTACAATGGATGGTGGAATACCGTTAAAGAGACTGGTAACCGGGACCAATGTTGAGCCAAACATCAGCATGCTGCTTGAAAACCAATGCAAATGTATTACATTTGATTTTCATAAAATAGTGTCTGGTAACTAAATTTCTTCGAGTAATTATGACAAATACTAGTGAATCTTTTGATAAAACAAAACTGTTTAAAATTCATCTTCTATGTGTCAAGCTTTTATTATAGTCTAATTCAATCTTGTTCCGTTGGATCCTTTACTTAGAGTACACGAAGCCAAAAAAAATGGATTGATTTCTGATAAAGTTCATTCATTGATAGTAGAGAGGTTTGAGGTAGTCTTGTCTGGAATTCGTAGAATAGAAAAAGCATCTGGGATTAATTTTCCTCTTGCGTATGTGGAGCCGTCTATAGTTGTGTCTCATCCACATGCTGGCTCTTTTGATTATGGTATATTGTTTGCAAGGACAATTCCTGTTGTCTCCAATGATAAACTAAGCATCATAATACAAATCACTGCACCTCTAATTGCGTATGGTCTCAAAGGCACAATACATGCAATTTTGGCACATGAATTTTTGCACTATTTGGATTTGATCAGAAAAATATCAAAGATGGATATTGTATCTGATGAAATTAGCGGTAATCTTTTTGAGAATAGCTATTCCGATTCCACTAGGCTCTCTGAGCCTAGGGCAGTCTTTGATGACAAAACACTTTTGTTGCATATCACTAAAAAATTTCCAGAAGGATTTCGAGATTACAAACTAGAAGATAAGGTAATGAAACTCTGGATAGAAAAAAATCTCCCCGTGATAAACATAACTATGGATACTAACATAGCTAAAATTCCGGCTACTGTTATTGCAAACACTGTGATTGATCCACATCTTTTACAAAAATTGGATGAAATAGAACAAAAAGTTTCTCGTCTTAGAAAGAAGAAATTATACTAGTTATTGATTAAATTCAGTAAAACCGCATTTGCCACAACTTCGTCTGTTTTTGTGGTTGGACATGAATACACCCTTACCGCATCTTGAACATTCTTTTTTGACTCTCTCTACTTTTTCTCCAGAAACTTTGTAATACTTGTACACTGATGGACTTGATCCTTTCTTGCCTGCCATTACTTACTCTCTTCCTTTGGAGCCTCTGCTGTTTCTGCAGTTGCTTCACCTTCTGCCTTTACAGCTGCACCTTTTGCTTTTTCAATTCTTGCAAAGATTGCAGCTTTTAGATGTTCTTTGGCAAGTTTCTCATCTTCATATACATAGAAACTTCCTGATACTACAGGTCTTCCAGTTTCATTTTTCAACAAAATTGGTATCACAATTTTTCCTTCTAAATTGAACTTTTTTGAGATCATATCTACTGCCTCTAGTTTTTTTAGTCTTCCCGACAGGCCTTTGAAATTACATGTAATTTCCCTTCTTGACAGTAGGGAGTTTTTTACATCTCGTGTAACTTCGATCATTGACATGTAATCCAAGTCCTTTTAATTGTTCATATAAATCTTAACTGCTTCTAGATAACAATTTAAGAAATCAACATGTCAAAAATTCGTGGATAGATTTATGGTTCACCTGAAAAACTCAGGTTATGTTCCAATTGATGCAAAAGCATTACTTGCAAAAGCTGATCAATTAACTTCTGATATGGATGTTATTGTACGTGATATGAGGGTCTCAACTCAATATCTGGAGTTTGATGTATCTGTAAAAAAAGAAGAACTGGATGTAGTTGTAAAAAAATTTGAATCTGTTGGATTTCTTTATGATGCAAAACCTGTGGTGGAAGAAAAAATTGAAAAGGAAGATGCGTTAAACCGAGCAAAACAATACTTTAATGATGAAAGATATTGGGAATGTCACGAAGTTCTTGAGGGTGTTTGGAAGAAAACACATGCGGGAGAAAAAGATCTTGTCCAAGGAATAATTCTTGTTGCTGCCGCATTGGTTCACTATCAAAAATATGAAAATGACATATGTCTTTCAATCTTGAATCGAGCCATGGAAAAATTTTCTGATGCCTCTGGGATGTATTATGGAATTGATGTGGACAAGTTCAAAAAAACTGTTGGAATGATGATATCTACTAAATCTATAAGGACGTTTATGATTTGATCATGTTTACGGAAGTTTTGATAACGTCTGCTCCCATGATGAGACCGATTTTACCTTTCTTTGCTTGATCTTCAGTAAATCTTGTAGTTCCATCCTTTTTAACAAAATCTCCTGAAACTAGGATTGGAACTGGATCGTCACTATGACTTTTGTTTATGCACGGTGTAGAGTGATCTCCTGATATGACAACTGCCACTTTTGATGTGTCTATGTTGTCAAGTAACGTTCCAAAGAATCGCTGGTCTATCTCTTCTATGTTTTGCATTTTACCAACGGCATCTCCATCGTGACCAAATTCGTCTGGTCCCTTGATGTGGACATAAATTGCATTCTGCGTTTCCATGGCCTTTGCAGCTACACGGGCCTTTTCTTCATAATCTGTAAGACCTCCAGCACTAAACGATTTCATCTTCAAAACATTTGCAATCCCTATCTCTACTGGCATGTCAACTATGCATGAAAACTGCATTTGGTGCAAGTTGTTTATTGGGACAACGTCTGGGAATTTATTTCCAGCATCACGTAACAAAATGGAATTTAACATCTTTTTTCCTTGGTCTTTTCTATTCTTGTTGACTTGACTGTCTTTCATAATTTGAAGAGATTTATCTGTAAACTCGTTTACAAATGATGCAGAAAGCTTGGCGCCGTCTGATTCGTTTAGTGGTAGTGATTTTTCTATGCTCATGTAATCACCGACTGCCTTGGCAACTCCCATGCCATCTATTCTTGCATAGGCGGGATCAGTATTACTGATATCAGGTGTTAGAAACGTACCATCACATCTTATTCGTACAATTACTCGATGTCCGATTGTTGGGGCTACTACAACTGATGCTTTTGGATCTGAAAACTTGAGTTTTTCTTCTATTTCATGAGCGATTGCAAGTGCATCTTCTTTTTCAATTTTCCTTCCAGCTCTTCGGTCTGTGATTATTCTCTCGTCGTTTACTGTGGCAAAGTTTCCTCGTAGAGCAAGGTCCCCATTTTTGAAATCAATTCCTACTCCGATTGCTTCAATTACTCCCCTTCCAACGTATTGCGTATTCTCAAATCTGTAACCTAACATGTTGAAGACGGCAATGTCTGATTGAGGTGCTATGCCTTTGCCAACTGAAATCACCTCTCCTATAGCGCCATTTCTTGCAAGTCTATCAAGATTTGGAGTTTTTGCATAACTTAGTGGAGTGGCCCCTTTAAGATCTGGATGGGGTAAATCACCTATGCCATCAAGAAGAACATATACCATGTGAATATCAGAATTATTCATTATCTAATCTACAACTGTTCGTTTTTTCATATCACACATAAACCTTGATTTTTCAAGCGATCTAAATTTTGAAATTATTTATTAATGATATTTCTTTTAGCGAATTTTTCTAAAATGATATTTGAATTTTCTTGTAATAATAGAAAATTAAGAAGATGATATTGATGATATTTTTATCTTGAAATTCAGTCTCTTTCCAGCGAGAGGATGGTTCAAGTCAACTGATACAATTCCTCCCTGTACTTCAGTTATTGTTGCAGGTACTTTTTCTCCAGTGGGAAGCCCTGCCTCAAATAATAATCCTGGAACAAGCTCTGCATCTTGAGGAAATACCTCTCTGGGTACCTTTTGAACCAAAGTTGGATCGTGTTCTCCATATGCGTCAGCTGGTAGAATACTGAATTGTTTTTCCTCATTTTCATTCATTCCGAGTACTGCGTCATCAAATCCCTTTATTACTTGGCCTCCACCCACTTCGAATTCTAGTGGACTTCCATGTTCGGCTGAACTGTCAAATACTGTCCCGTCATCTAAAGTTCCTGTATATTCCAGCTTAACCTTGTCGCCAGTATTTATGGTCAATATTGAATTCCTCTTTTTTGTATGCAAAAACTTGCTATCTGTTGCTCTTCTGACTTCATACTTTTCTCATATGTATATACTAGAAAAGTTCTTTGGTGGATTTTTTGATAAAATTTGGATTAGTCTTGTGGGGGATATTGTTTTGTAAATTCTTCTGCAAATCGTTCATAGTCTTCTCTGGTCTTGCCTAACTCCTTGAGTTTTATGTCTTCTACATCTTGGAGACTTTTATTGACTTGTTCTACATCATTTCTAAGGGCCATCTCTGCCATTTCAAATAATCTGTTATTTTCCTTCCACAAATGCTGTACGACATGATTGATGTATTCCTGCATGTCAACTATCAATTGGGTAGAATCACCATTTTTCAAGTATGTTTTTGAAGATGCTTCCATTCTTGTCGCTATCTTTCGCGTAACTTCATGTTCCATCAACATGACTGCAATTGGCCCTGAGTTTCTTGGCATTCCCTTCTTTTCAAGTTCTGGAAAGAGAGAATTTTCTTCTTTTCCATGATGACAAACATCCGTGAAATTCACTGAAAAGTCAATTACTTGATTCAGAATTGGTTCCGGTATGGTAGTTCCAGACTTGAGTAATGGTATGGTTGACCAC
>JBOGQV010000031.1:0-8623 GCA_050749145.1 Nitrosotalea sp.
TCCAAGTAACAAATTTGACGAATAAGTTAAATCACAGCCAAGCCAATAGCCGCTAGATGCGACTTAGAAAATTTAGAGTTCAAGGTTATCGTTGCATTCATGATTCTGGCGAAATCAAAGTAGGTGATCTTGCAGCATTTGTAGGACGAAATGAAAGTGGCAAGACCACAATTTTGGAGGCCCTTACATTACTTAACAAGGATACAAAACTTTCTGATCTGGATTTATGTGATGAAATGACAGAGGAGTTAAAGTCAGAGATAAGATTAGCTGAAGGAGACTTTGTACTAAACGAGAAAGAGACTGCGTTAATTCGAGAAAAGTTTCCAAATCTTCAAGACATACGAACAATGAAGATCTACAGAACAAACAAGCATCCAAGAGTGCAATATGATTTTGGAGAGGTAAAAATTAGTGGAGAAGCAAGCAAGAGACTAAATTCCTGGGAAAATTTTGTGGATAGAATCAAGTCTTTTGTGGCAGCCATGCCAAACCCCATACGAATTAGAGTTGATACCAAGTTTCTAAGTGCCCCTCCGCCACGAACTCGCGAAGTATTCATGGACATGATGGCAGAATTTAACAATAACATCTACCTACTTGCATCACAAGAACCACAGATAATTTCAGAGTGGAAAAACATCTACCAAGATCTAGAAAGCATATTTGACAACATGCTAATAGGAACAAACGAACGCTCTGCACTAGATAATTTCATTGAAGATAAACTACATCCCAGATTTGTGTACTTTTCAGACTATAAGAAAATACTTGGAAATATTGATCTTGAGGAATTTGTCAGGGAGACAAAGGGAATCAGGGCAAAAGGATTAGAGTTTGTCGAAGAATTTGACAAGGCAGAGACTGTAAACAATTTATTTTATTTGGCAGAGCTTGATGCCCAGAAACTTGAAGAGGTTCAAAACAGTCCATCAAGATTGATAAAATTATTACACACTTCTAGTAGAAGACTCAGTGAGAGACTCAACCCTGCATGGAAGGGAGATCCCATTCATGTGGAATTGAGATGGAATCCAGGAAATGTTTTGAGTGTGGTAATATCAGACGTACACAAAGATGGTACTGTTACAAACACCGGATTGCTCAACAGAAGAGCGGAAGGATTCAAGTGGACTTTTTCATTTATCGTAAACTTTGCAGCAGAAACACAAAAAGCAGAATTAAAAGAAGCAATATTGTTACTTGATGAACCAGCAAGAAACTTACATCCCGCACAGCAAAGAGGAATTTCAGATCTACTAAGGGGTCTTGCAGGTTCTAACCAGATACTTTATGCAACCCACTCACCGTTTATGATATTTGATTATACACAAGGAAATCTGCTAGTAGTAGAACTCGATAAGAGAAGACACCTAAGTAAGATCTATTACGATTATTGGAATGCAGATGATCAAACCCTTATTCCAATACTATATGGTCTATCAAGAGGCCTTGTAGAATCTATAGTGGACAAGCAGATCGGCTTTAACTCAAGACCCGTAATAATAGTTGAAACCATGTCTGATTGCATGTACCTTAATGCATTTGACAGATTCCTAAAAGATCCAAACCTTTCCATGAATCCACTTAACATAGTTGCAGCGTACAATAAAAATTCAGTCATGTCACTTGCAATATTTTACAAAAATCATGGCTATGATACTTTTATTTTATTGGACAATACCGAAGAATCAAGAAAGATTGCGGCAGAACTCCAGTCCAATGAATTCAAATCCGTACAAATGGTCTTCTTTGAGTTATCAGGCCAGCCCAAACTTTTCATAGAAGATCTCTTGATGGACGATGATTATCTTTATGCAGTAAACCAAACTTATGAAGTTAGATTACGAAAAGAGGGATACGTGACTCTTACCAAAGACCAAGTGGCAAGCAAGGGTAAAAAAAGCATAATAGATAACCTAAATGAGATTTGGAAAGAGAATCAGCATCTAGGTTGGGAAAAATTCGATAGAGAAGATATTTGCAGATACATTTGTGAAAAAATAGTTTTAGGTGAGACAGACTTTTTATCAGACAAGACAAAGGACCAGTTCAGGTCACTTTACAGATTGATTGCAGAGAGAATAAGACAGAATCAAAACCTAGGGGTCCAGTCATCTGCAACCAGCAATAGATGAGACAAAAAATATCAGCATTTGTACTTTACTCATAAATTGTACTGGGATACAAGATAGTAAAAGTAGAATTTCTTATTAAGATTTAATTGAGAGAAAGGTTTGAAGTGGATGAGTAACGTGTTATTAAAATCAGTCATCATTATCGCCCTACTTGTTGGTAGCATATTTACAACATATTCTGGACACTTTGCTTATGCAGATCCAGGATTTGTAACTGTAACTGCTACAAATACATCAGGTACAACTGTAATTTCAGTTAGCAATAGCGCAAACAATACTGCAAATATTGTTTCATTTATTTTACAGATAAACAATGGTGGCACTTTCAAATCATTTAAAATTCAAAACGGTTGGGCAGGTATGAAGACTTCGCAAACTACATTGGCATTTAGTGCAATAGAACCACTAGCACCAGGAAAGACAACATCGTTTGAAATCACAACGGATCAGCAAGCACCAACCTTAACCTGGAAGACATCAGACGCAAACAATGTAGATAGAGAATCAGGAGATATTGGAGTTCAACAATCCACTACTAATCCCAAAGATGGTACGCAGGTAACTAACAATGATAACAACGGTGGTGGCAACCCACCAGATAACACACAGACGACTCAAGCTCCTAGAGGCGTACTTGATACATCAACATTTAGAATAATTCCTTCAACTCCAGCACCAGGTTCTCATATCCGTGTAGTTGGTCTGAGTTTTTCAGCACTAGCAAGTCTTGATCTGTATGTAGGCAATGACAAGATAGACACATTTTCATCCAATGCTAAAGGAAACTTTGTAACAACTGTAGTCTTGCCAGAATCAGAACAACCTGGAAGTGTTAACTTTGTTCTAAAGGATCAACAAGGTAACCAAAAATCATTTTCTACAAATATCAAACCACAGTCAAAAGACCATCAAGATAAACAAGTAAGCATACCCTTAACATTGAATGTTGACCCCATATATCACCAGGGAGATACAAAAATAATTTCAGGTACTGCTGATCCTCAAAGTACAGTAACTATAACACTTCTTGATTCAAAAGGAAATCCAATAACAACTTCTACAACAGAAACAGACAAGGATGGCAAGTATTCCATGAATGATGTAGTACCAATTGACAGAGATTTGGGCAAGTATACGGTGACAGCTTCAGACGGAAAAACTCAGGTAACCAAACAATACAGCATTGTTACTACTCATAACATTTCTGTGATTCCATCTGCAACAAGGTATGAACCTGGACAGACAGTTTCCATAAACGGTACTTCGATTTCAAATCAGCTCGTGCATTTTATTATCAAGGATCCTACGAATCACCAAGTTTATTCACAGGACGCAAATGTGACATCCAATGGTACAGTATCCATGTCATACAAGATAGACGATTCAGCCATAAAAGGAACCTATACAGTAGACGCAACACAGGGTACTGACTCGGTGGTTGTTTTCATTGGAGTAGGTCAAGATCCATCCCCACCCATAACAGCAACACTAGACAAACTCAGTTATCAAAATACAGACAAACCAGTTGTTAGTGTCACAGGTCCTTCATCCTCAACTATCAATCTCATCATAGTAGACCCATCAGATAAACAAAAGTTTGCAGATATCATTAATTTGGGATCAAATGGACAAGCATCATATTCATTTAATTTGACATCATATACACCAGGAGTTTATTCTGCCGTAGTATCACATGCAGAAGAAAAAGTTGAAAAATCATTTGCAGTTGGACTTTCAACTAACACAGGAACAATTGCACTCAACACAGTAAAGGATTCATACCTACCATCAGACAATATCATAATCATTGGAACTGCCAATGCAAACAGTCTACTTCAGATCACTCTAACTGATCCAAATGGACAAGTAGTAAAATCAGTACAGACATTCACGGATAAGACTGGTCACTTTTCTTCATTTGATTTTACTATACCATCTGTTGCAGTTCCAGGAACATGGAAACTTGACGGTACTAGTGGGGTAAACCATTCATCAGTACCATTAATTGTAAAATCATCCAAGCAGGCAATCACAGTTCACCTAGATAGAGCCTCAGGCGTGTATACACGAGGAGATATTGTAAAAATCTCTGGAACTGATGCCGGCATTACTGCATCAGTGAAGATTACTATCAATAGTAATAGTACAGTAGTTGATACTCTACCAACCTCAGCAACAAACAGAGGCGATTTTGATACAGCATGGCAAGTTCCACGCAATGTCAATCCAGGCCAATATACAGTTCAGGCATCTTCCATCACAGGTAAAGCGACAATCAGCATAACAATTCAATAAAAAATCCAATTAGTAATATTTTTTATATCCACTACTTGTCAACGATTTGTGAACCTAAAAGACAAGATAGCTGAGATACCAGACTTTCCAAAAAAAGGAATCTTATTCAGAGACATCAGTCCCCTCTTAAGAGACCCATCAGCATTATCTCTTGTCATAGATGAATTTACAAAAATAATTCACCCAAATGATGTAGACGTTTTTGCAGGAATAGAGTCAAGAGGTTTCCCTCTGGCTTGTGCAATGGCCCTCAAGTATAACAAGGGCATGATCATGATTCGAAAACAAGGAAAACTACCAGGTCCTACTCACAAAGTATCATACAGTATTGAATATGGCTCTGCGACGATGGAGATACAAGTTAACGCAGTAAAGAAAGGTCAAAAAGTGTACATCTGCGATGATTTGCTTGCAACCGGAGGCACTGCAAAGGCCGCAGCAAAATTAGTTGAAAAGATAGGAGGTAAGGTTTCAGGTTTTGCGTTCATGGTAGAATTAACTGATCTAAAGGGATCAAAAGCAATCAAGGGTTACAAATACAATTCATTGGTGAAATATTGACCGAACAAGCAGAGATAGGAATTTTTGGCGGAACCGGAATATATGATTCAGGTCTCCTTACAGAGAGCAAAGAGGTTACCATAGACACACCATTTGGCAAAACTTCAGATTCCATAACAGTTGGTACGTACAAGGGAAGAAAAGTTGCATTCATGCCAAGACATGGCAAAAAACATACGATTCCACCTCATTTGATAAATTTTAGAGCAAACATTTGGGCATTCAAAGAGATGGGAATTAAAAGAATTATTGCACCATCTGCAGTTGGAAGCTTAAAGGAGGAATTAAAACCAGGAGACGTTGTACTTCCATCCCAATTCATAGATTTTACAAAATCAAGAAAGTATACACTTTATGAAGAAAGTAAGGTCATTCACATATCTGTAGCAGATCCATTTTGTCCTGAGCTTCAAAATGTTGTCTCAGATGTAGCAAAAAAAATGAACCTGCACATCCACAAAGATGCTACATACATCTGCATAGAGGGACCAAGATTTTCAACAAGAGCAGAATCCAAGTTTTACAAAAATGTTATTGGTGCAGATATTATTGGAATGACGCTAGTTCCAGAATGTCAACTTGCAAGAGAGGCCCAAATGTGCTATGTATCAATTTCAACAGTAACAGATTATGATGTGTGGGCAGACAAACCAGTTACTGCAAAAGAAGTTCTAGAGACTCTTTCTAAAAATGTAGGAACTACAAAGAACATACTTTCATTGCTTTTTGATTCAATACCACAACAACGTGGTTGCTTGTGTCACAAGGCATTTGAAGAAGCACAGTTCTAGCCGTCTGCAAATGAGTCTTTTGTGAGTCCTTCTGGAAGAGTAATATCACCACGAACAAGCCTTTGCTGTAATTCGTTTATCACGTCATCTACATCATAGCCAAGTTTTACAAGACTTTTTTCAACAGTCTTTGAGATCTTGGCACCTATGTTATGTCCACCAATTCTGCCAAAAGCTATTGCAGTGAACTTGAATGGATGATTGTCAATAGTAAAAGTGCCAGTTATCTTGGCAGCTATTTGACTACCACGTACATTGTTAATATGAACTTGAATGTCCATCTAAGATTTAGATCTCTACTGCTTTGTTAATGGAGTTTTCGATAAGAAAGTTCCAGTGTTTATCATCTTCAATCTTAAAGTCTTTTACCTTGAGTTTTACTACTTTTTCATCAACACATTCATGTTGAATTTCATCATCTTGTTTTATCTTGACGAGTTTCCACTTGTCCTTGTGTTTTTTAAGATTACATAATAGTACAGCCCATTTTTGATCTTGAGATATTTTTGGCATGCCAACATAATCTACTATGCTTTCAATTCCAAGTTGCTTTTCTTCACAGAAAATTTTCTTGCACTTGACACATCTCCATGTATCAACTGAACCTATAGTTCTTCTTTCATAGTTTAGATTTGTAACTCCAAAGTATACTATTTCATGATTACAAGAAGACTCTTCGTCTAGAGACATGTTTCCTCCTCCATTATTGGTTATATTTAGTTCTTGCATCATCGTATGGCTTTTCTAAAATAATTGAAATGTTATCTACCAAAAGATTCTTCTTAAATGGAATATTTTCCCGTTCACACATTCTTCTGTACATATTGACAACAGCAAATCGTGGATGCATTGACTCAAACTCTGTCTTTGTAATATCAATAAACCCTCCATTTTGGATCAGACTTGTTGCCACTTGGTGTGCCTCATCTTCAGATATACCCAGATTCTTTGCAATATCATGGGCAGACATTTTGCCTGTCTTAACTACCAAGACGTAAACTTTGGATTGAATCACAGACAGTCTGAGTTCTGAAACGATATTTTCTTCAACCGTATCAATATTGACACTCATAAACATTGAGACTTGTAATGCCATAAATAAACATGCCAAATCATAGTTGAAATTAAATATGGAACGTGGTCAATCTTCTCATGAGATTAATCATAGGATTAACTGGAAGTTCAGGAATTCTATACGGTGTACGAATGCTAGAGGTTCTCAAACAATGCAAGGTTGATGTCCATCTAATCATGACAGAATGGGCAAAGAAATGTTTGGTGTTAGAAACTGATTATGATTTAAAATATGTAAAATCATTGGTAGACCATTATTCTGATGATTCAAACATGGCTGCAAGTGTTTCAAGTGGAACACACAAGACAGATGGTATGATAGTGATTCCTTGCACCATGAAAACACTTTCAAGTATTGCTAACGGATATGAAGAAACTCTGGTGGCCAGAGCAGCTGGTGTTACAATGAAAGAGTCTCGTAAATTGGTCTTGGTTCCAAGAGAGACTCCACTTACCAGCATACATCTGGAAAACATGCTCAAGCTTTCTAGAATTGGAGTTGTCATGTTACCTGCCATGCCAGGTTTTTACAACAGGCCCAAGAATATTGATGACATTTTGAACCACGTAGTAGGAAAATGCCTGGATCAATTCGGAATTGAGCATAACCTGTTCAAAAGATGGGAAACTACCTGAGGTTCAAAAGTAGTTTCTTTTGTATAGTTACAAAATAGTTACACATTTGATTTTGATTAAAATTCTACGAGTGTTTATATTTGGAGCATAGTTAAATCATACAGAATATCTTTGGCAAGCTACAAAAGCAGATACTCTAATGACAAATCACTTGATTTTATAATTCCCTTAATGGTCTTGCTGTTTCTGGGCGTTGTTTACATGCTCTCATTGAGATCTTCACAAGGATACGTCAGTTTCATACTGATTGGAATTGCTGCAGTGATTATGATTTACTGGGTCAGGGTACTAAAGAAGATGACAGTAGAAAGTAGTACTCCACAATATACGCCAAAAGAAGCAGACACAAAGAACTGGGTCTATGACCTCATCAAGGGTGAAAAAGAGACAATATTTGTAGCTGAGGTGCCAGGCCCAGAAGACCAAGTTACAGTAAGACTGATTGATGGAATTCTATATGTACGAGGCTCAGCACACTTTTCAAAAGAGGTACCAATTGAAACAACACCAGACATGGGAATTCATGATTTCAAGTATAGAAACGGTGTTCTTACCTTAAGAATTAAAAAATTAGAAACTCTTTGATTCTTCTAGCTTTGCTGGAAGATACTTGTCTGTAATATTAGTAAGACCATACTTTGAGAACGCCTCAAGTTCTGCTTTTCTTTTCAATTTGAGAAATACTTCGAGCTGTTTTTTCCAGTTTCCTTCTTGATATCTAGGATCTTTTTGAAGATCATAGATTCTCTTTATGTCAGATTCTGTCATTGGAATTGTTGGGAGTTTGTATTTTTCAATATCGGTTGCCCAAACACCTAGCCACTTGGCATCTGGTACTGTTAGTTCTCTCAAGTGAGCAGCGTTTGCAGAGCCAGATTTTATGACCATTGCAATGTGTTCACCATACACATCACCGTCTGCTAATATAACAACAGGTAATCCCATTTCTGAATTTAGTCTTCTCAAAAGATTTCTTGTCGAACGCGGAGCTTGACCTGCAGTATCAACAATTATAGCTTTGAATTTTTTGTGAACTTTTTCTTCAACAAATCTTGTGAAAAGACCACCTTTCTCTATTGCAATCACAAGCTCAGCACTTGTATCTACCAATTCTGCACTACTAAGGCT
>JBOGQV010000032.1:0-4446 GCA_050749145.1 Nitrosotalea sp.
GGGTCTATTTGCAAGATAGATTTGCTCTCTTTTCCACATGTCAATGAATGTAGATTGAGTTAGAGTACGATATTTCTCAGAATCTGTTCTGTAATATTCTGCAAAATTACCGCTAAGACCGAGACTCTTCATGATTTGTATCATCTCTGCCTCCAAATCATCTAGCGCTGTTGCACAAAGCTTGAGAAACTCGCCTCTTTCTGTCTCATGCATTCTAATTCCATGTTTTTTTTCAGTGTACATCTCAACAGGGAGACCGTTTCTGTCAATTCCTATCGGGAACAAGACATTCTTTCCAAACATTCTTGCAGTTCTTGCAATCATATCTATCTGAGCATAGTGTGATGCTGCTCCAATGTGCCATGGCCTTCCTGATGGATAAGGTGGAGGAGTATCAATTACAAATACATCTCCTTCTGGTTTGAAATCATAAATCCGTGATTCTTCCCATTGTTTTAGAATCTGTTTTTCAATCTCAGGATTCCAAGCAGTTTCCTTGATAGTCGGTTCCATATCTTAGATCTTTGAGATTTGTGATATCATGTGAGCGCCCTTGTTATAGCCCTCATAAATGTAAACTCCTACAGCTTCAATATTTTTTGGCATCTTTGGAACAAGCAGTTTGATTAATTCTGTGGATAAATTCTCAACAGTTGCCTCTCCTCTTAAAAGATAAGTTGTATTCTTTGGAACCTGGAGATCAAATCTTCCCTTTGGACCATCAAATCCAATCCTATAGTGCTCACCATCTTCCTTGATGAGATATTTTTCATTAATGAAAAATTTATGATCTAAAATCGATATGACTTCCTTGATTATCTTTTTTGCTTCTCCAAAATCCATCAACAAGTTATTTTTCATCTCTCCAACTAGTTCAACTGTGACAGATGATGTATGACCATGTAGGATTGAGCATTTTTCAACTAGGGGCAATATGTGGGCATAATCAAATGCAAATGAGGGATCTTCCATGAATATGGAACCTGTTTGCACTTCTTGGGTCTTGTATAGTATGATATCTTGTAACTCTGATAGTCTTGCTGCAAATTTTGGATGCCCCATTGCAATTATTTTCACATCAGACAATTCTGCTTTGAGCTCTTTGTATTTTGCAATGTCTATTTCAGTGTCAATTACCTCTATCAAGCCTTTATCTGTCTTGAAATCAACATTTACCTTCTTTCCATTTTTCAGGGTTATTGCATAATCGTACTGGTATTCTATTTGTAAAAATTCAAGCATCTGTGCTATTGAGAGCTCTGTTCTACTTTTCAAAAGATTGCCCTTTCCATCGATATACTTGAAATCAGAATCCAAAACCGTAGAGCCTGTTGACATTTGAAAAATCCTTCTCAATCCGTATATAAATTCTGTACAGATGTTACGGTGCTTATTTTTCTAGCAAGTTCAGAGTTCTCGCAAGGGCAATATCATTTTGTGTGATTCCTCCTGCATCATGTGTCACCAAGTCTACTGAAATCTTGTTGTATACGTTGAACCATTCTGGATGGTGGTTCATTTTTTCTATGTGTATTGCTGCTTTGCACATAAAACCAAAGGCCTCGATAAAATCATCAAATACAAAGTCTTTGTGCAGTTTTCCGTTTAACACACTCCATCCATGCAATCCTGATAATTCTGTTCTGATTTGTTCTTCAGTTAATCTGAACATTCTAACATGTTTTACAGAATCCTATATTTAACTCTCAAAGCGAGTCTATTGTGAAATGGTTGCAGAAACAATGACAGATCTTGAAAATGAACTACATACACAAATGATCAGAGCGATAGAAGGTGTAAAAGATTCTACAAAAATTGGAATTTCATTTTCTGGCGGAGTTGATAGCTGTCTTTTGGCAAAAATTTGTCAAGATCTTGGATATGATGTGTTACTTCTCACTATGGGTTTTGAAGATTCTCATGACGTAGAGTTTTCAAAAAAAATGGCAAAAATGCTTGGTATAGATCACGAGGTGGAAATAATTTCAGAGAACACATTTTCAGATGTGGCAAAAAAGATCTGGGATGAAATCAATGTGGATAATTTATCCTGGAATGAAAACTGTATTGCATTTTATTATGTAGCAAAACTTGCAAAAAAACACAAAATTAACAAGGTGATTACTGCTAATGGCATAGACGAGCTCTTCTGTGGATATAATGCCTATAGAGATTCAATCTCTGATGGGGCAGATGCAGTACTTGATATGATAAAAGACAAGCTAGACAATGAACTGAGAATGATGAAGGCAGTAAACAAAATTGCATCTGAATTTGATGTTACGATTGTACAGCCATTTTTGTCAGAAAAATTTGTAGAATTTGGAAAAACTATTCCATTAGAACATAAAATAAATGGTAGAGATGACCTTGTTAGAAAACATATTATCAGAAAACTTGCAATGGCAATTGGAGTTCCAGAAGAATCTGCTTTAAAGCTAAAAAAAGCAATGCAGTATGGATCTATGATTCACAAAAATCTCTTAAAAGTCAAGAAAACTTGGAACATGAATTTCTGACTTTACTTGATACATTCTTGATTATATCAAATGATGCACCGAGATGATTTTCAGGAATGAATACTCTATCAATCTCTTCGTTAGTCA
Source organism: Nitrosotalea sp. (assembly GCA_050749145.1). GTDB lineage: Archaea > Thermoproteota > Nitrososphaeria > Nitrososphaerales > Nitrosopumilaceae > Nitrosotalea. Next base: position 2,607 of record JBOGQV010000032.1, read on the forward strand.
GGTGTGATGAGAATGCCTTGTCACTTCTTACTGCGTCTCTGAAATCTGCTCCATCTTCTGACGCTGCAAATGCTATTCGCTGAATGTCTCTATATGCTTCAAATCTTGGAACTCCTTTCTGTATTAGTGCATCCAAAACAAATTCTGCAAATATCTGACCTTTTGTAATTTCAAGATTTTGTCTTATTCTATCTTCGTTTACAAACAGAGAACTAATAATTCGTATCATGGTTTCAAGCATCTCATCAAGTAATATTGCACTAGTTGGAATGATGAATCTCTCATTTGCAGAGTTTGACAAGTCTCTTTCATGCCATAGCGGAATATTTTCAAAAGCCACTGATATCTGACTGCGTAATAGTTTTGAAAGCGAAGTTACACGCTCACTTTTTACGGGATTTCTTTTTACTGGAACTGCACTGCTTCCCATCTGACCTTTCTTGAAAGACTCTGCAACTTCACCAATTTCTGTTCTTTGTAGATTGCGAATCTCTATGGCAATTTTTTCAAGTGTGGATCCAATCAAAGCCATGTAAAAAATGAATTCTGCATATCTTTCACGTGCAACCACTTGGGTAGTGACATCTGCAGGATACAACTGAAGCTTCTTTGACACTCTTCTTTGCACTTCCAAAGCTTTTGCACCCATAAGGGAGCCAGTACCTACAACACCGAGTGTTTTACAAATCAAAATTCTCTTCTTTATTTCCTCTATTCTCTCTACATGTTTTGACATCTCATGTGCCCAGTTGGCAAATTTCAATCCAAAAGAAATTATGCTAGCATGCTGACCATGTGTCCTTCCTACAGCTGGTAAATCTTTGTACTTTACGGCCTTGTCTGCTAAAATGATGGCTAGTTTTGCTACCTTTGGTTCTATGATACTAAGGGTGTCACGAAATTGTAATGAGTTGCTTGTATCTACTAGATCATTGCTTGTCAAACCGTAGTGTATCCAAGGTTTTGCAGATGGCTTGCAAATCTCGCTTAGGGCCTCTACCAACGCTGCTGTATCGTGATCACTTTTTGCTTCTAACTGTTTTACTCTTTTTATTGTAATCTTTCCGGATTTTGCCATCTTTGATATGTTCAAAGCTGCATCCTTTGGAATCATCCTTATCTCTGATTGAGATAGGGCAACTGCTGCCTCTATGTCTAATTGATATGTTATCTTTTTTTGATCATCAAAAATCTCCTTCATCTCATCAGTACCATAACGACCCCCATCGATTGGAAGAATTGGCATGTCTTGGATCAGTTGATCAAGGAAAATAAATCTACTTGTATGGCTTTGAAATCGACACTTTTTTCTATACTTGTAAACAAATCAAATTCATGTGTCCTGATGTAAAGCCTGAAAAAAAGAACTTGGAAAACAAAGATTCTGATGATCAAAAAGATGATGCCGTCTTGCTTGATGGTAAAACATTGCATGATTTGTATCGGCATACTGCAAAGCTGATTAAATGACTAATTAGAAATCACATACTCATGATTTAAATTGTGTCCAGATGCCTTTTTTCGCAGAAAGGGATGTCGTCACTAATTCCAAAAAAAATACGAGAGATGGAATATCGCATAGAAGCTGATCCGTCAAAAGGAATGAAGGTTCCAGTAACAATTTACGCAGATGAAAAATTATTGCAAAAAATGCTTACCGACAGAACAATCCAGCAGGCAATCAACGTATCCACAATACCTGGTGTACTAAAACACGTTGTAGTTCTCCCGGATGGTCATGAAGGCTATGGTTTTCCAGTTGGTGGTGTAGCTGCTATGGATGCTGAAAATGGAATGATAAGTCCTGGGGGCGTAGGTTATGACATAAATTGTGGTGTGC
>JBOGQV010000033.1:0-2521 GCA_050749145.1 Nitrosotalea sp.
TCATCACACTCATCGGAATCTCATTTATTCCAGGTATCCACACCATTGCAAATTGTCCTGGAAGAACTTTGGATAATACCTCATCAGAGAAAAACATAGTACGAACTGTTGGAGTCTCATCGACCACTTTTTCTATTGTTACAATTTTTGGAGTATCAAAACTTTTTTGCAATTCCAACCATCTCACTTATTTTTCCATAATTCTTTTTTTCCATATACTTTGATATTCCATTGTTTATCTCAGAGAAAACACCGGTCCATTTTTCTCCAACAGCACTGCCAATCTGTACAGCGCTTGCACCAGCAAGTAAAAATTCTACTGCATCCTCCCAGGTTGAAATTCCACCGCAGCCAATAACAGGAATATCAAATTTGGAAGAAATTTCATAGACACATCTTACCGCAACCGGTTTTATTGGAGGTCCAGACAGGCCACCAATTTTATGACTCAGAATAGGCCGTGCAGTTTCAACATCAATTGCCATTGCTCTAAGTGTGTTTATTGCAGTTATACCATCAATGCCGCTTTCACATGCAGTTCTCACGGTTTCAAGATAATCAGAAGAGCCAAGACCGACTTTTGCAAGTACTGGTACCTTTGATTCTTTTTTTACTGATTTTATTATTGTATGTACAAGTTCAGGATCATCACCCACCTCTAGTCCAACTTTTTCAACATGAGGACAGGACAGATTAAGTTCATATCCTAGAATCTTTACATTTTCAAATTGTTTTATCATAAATGTAAAGTCTTCAGGAATTGAACCAACAAGACTTACGATTATTGGAATGGTTTGATTTTGTGACAGCATTTTTGCAAAATATGGAGCACCAGGATTTGAGAGTCCAACGGCATTTAGATATCCATTTTTTAGCCCAATGATTGTAGGGTTCGGGTATCCGTCCCAAGGCTCTTTGCTAAGTGATTTTGTAACAAGTGCACCCGCCCCCTCTTTATATAGACGGCCAAAAACATCAAGTGATATTCCAAGAATGCCAGATGCAAGCATTGTGGGTCTCTCAAGTGCAATTGGGCCCACACGAGTTGAAATGTCAGGACTCACTTCTAATAATAAAAAATAGTTGTCTTATAACGTTTGATGCAGTTCTAGATCTATAATGTTACATTTTTTAGTAAGCCATGGAAATGCACTCTATGCATTCTGTCATTCTAACAGAGTTAGGTATTGCCGTTTTTGACGATAACAAATGTGTAAAGTCATTTCCATTTTCAAACCCAGCAGTACAGTATGTGGATGTAAAAAAAGAACAAGCCAGTTTCAATGAACTAGAGCATTTTCTTACTAGTTTGGGAAGTGTCGTTCTAGTAAACGATTCATCATTGTTGAAACTTTTTAGAAAAAGATCCATCGAGTCGGACCTCATGGAGGAAAAAAACATTGAAACAATACAATCTTCAAAATTACGTGTCCTTGTAGATTCGGGTTTTGCCACAAATGAAGGAGACGCCAGAGGCAAATTACGAGACTTTGCACTCAGTCTTTCATCATCTAGAGTAACAGAGATTTCTGAGAGTCCTGATTTGCACATAATTCAGGCAATTAACACACTAGATGAAACTGACAAGATGATCAACCTACTGAGCTCAAGAGTAAGAGAATGGTATGGATTACACTTTCCAGAGCTTGATAACCTAATTGATACAATTAACGGATATTCAAAAATTGTAATGGCTGGAAGAAGAGATGGCTTTACTCAGAGTACATACACTGATGCAGGTTTTCCAGAGGAGAAAGCTGAGATGTTATCCTTGTTACAAAAAAAGAGTAGAGGTGGACAAATCTCAGATGAAAATCTCGTCATAGTTAAAAGTATTGCAAAACAAATTTTGGAACTTTTTGAGTTAAGACAATCATTGGAAAAACATATTGAATCACAAATGCAGATAATTGCACCAAACATTTCAGTCATACTAGGTTCTGCAGTAGGAGCAAGAATTCTTGCCAAGGCAGGAAGTCTAAAGAGACTTTCATCAATGCCTGCTAGTACCATTCAAGTTCTTGGTGCTGAAAAGGCATTATTTAGAGCACTCAAGACTGGTGCACAACCACCAAAGCATGGTTTACTATTTCAACATCAACTAGTTCATGCCGCCCCACGATGGCAACGAGGCAAAATTGCAAGGGCAATAGCCGCAAAAGCTGCAATTGGTGCAAGAGTAGATGTCTTTGGAGCGGGAAGAAATGACACGTTACTTGAGAAACTCAACATACGAGTTACCGAGATAGGAGAAAAATACAAGGACCAACCTGAGAGGCCAGCTTTCCAGCCACGCAGAAATGATGAGCAGCGAGACAGAAGGTTTGGAGGTGGAGATAGAAGATATGGTGGAGGAAGGGGCGGCGGCGAAAAGAGAAACGACTGGCAAAAGAGCAAGAGAAAAAAGTTTGGAAAACGAAGAAGATAATATTTTTTGGGTAAAAATTGAAGGGGCAACGAGACTTGCAACCATAAATCTCGTACCCGGAAATCAAGTTTACAGAGAAAAACTAGTCAAGAT
>JBOGQV010000034.1:0-2424 GCA_050749145.1 Nitrosotalea sp.
AGCCAGCAGACTTAAATGGCAGTCGGTAAAAAAAATTTCGGGCCGATAGCTCAGCTTGGCTGGAGCGTTCGACTGATAAAATTATTCAGATATCGAAAGGTCGTGGGTTCAAATCCCATTCGGCCCACTTGTTTTCAATCATTTTACAATAGATTTCAATAAATAGGAAGAATTTGTTACACTTTTGTTGTCAAGATTTAAGCTACCAGCATATCTTTCAGGCAAGGGAGTCAAATAGCATGGACAAGGACGAGTTGTGCAAACAGGTCTTAGAGTTAGATTCACGAATAAGATTTGCAGGCCTGATTAATGAGAACGGAAGACTTGTCGCAGGAGGAATGAAACCAGGATTCAAGTCTTTAGAGGATTCAAGAGATGATGAAATGTTATACATGGAGTTAGTTTTAAGAGCAAAAATGCGAAAGGAATTCGACAAGGTTTTGGGTCCAGTAAAATTTGCCATGTCATACAGAGACATGTTGATCATAATGAGTTTCCCAGTAAATGAGAACATTCTTTTAATTTCAGTTGAAAAAGATATTGATTTTTCCAAACTTCCCTTCCAGATTTTAGAAATAATTAATCACTAATTTTGGTGACTTTCAAATACGGTCTGACACCACTGTAACAAGTTTTCTACATCACCAGATACAAAATCAACACCAATCTTGGGCTTTTTTACAATTTTTGTGCATAATGCAAGATGAAGATTTTTTCCAAATTTTTCTGTACTTGTGTCAACTGCCTGTGAAAAGAATTTGATTTCACCTTCTTTTGAGGAAAATATTATGACAATCATTATACCATCACGTTTGGGCCAGATCTTATTGAGAAATCTCTGCAGGTCAATGTCAAACATCACATCTATTGCAGAGGACATGTCTCCAAGCAAAGAAACCCTCCATTTCTCTGTTCGAAGTGCTGCAGAAGCAGCCTGGGCAAGAAGTGCGTTTTGATAATCAGTAGCCAAAATAACCGCATTCTTTTTTGGGTTTATCTCTTCTTCTAATAGGCCAATCAATGAAATTGAAGTCGAGATTATTTCATCAAGAAAATTCTTCTCAGATCGCCCCATTTTTCCACCGTCATAGGAATTTTCAACAGCTTCGATTGTTGGAATTATCACCTCACTTACTATCTTGGTAGGAACGGCCCCCGAATGGAGTGCAGTTCTAATGAGAGTATGTGCCTCAGGAGATAATCCTGACAAGACATATTCCAGATACTTGTTTTGGACTTGGAAAAAGTCTGCCGGAAAACTGAGTTTATCAACACCTTCTTCAATGAACCACAGATTTACACTACCCATGTTTTTTTGTTTTATCAGACCCTCTCCAGCAAATATTTTGAGGTATTTTGACATGGTCACACGGTTGATTCGTAGTTTTTCAGCAATTTCAACTCCTGTCAATCCAGTTCTGGAAGGACCAAGAGCATCAATCAATTTTTCACGTATTTTATCTACGTCATATTCCCGTGTCACAAACGTTGTTTGGTTTTCCGGTATATAGCATTAATAAAATCAACAAGGACCAGGATGAGGTCCTTGCTGACCGGTACTTTGGTATGGTCTGGTTGGTCCAAGTTATGTGAGCGAGGTATGCAGTATACTACTAGCGCACTATCAATACAATAACTAAAAAAGTAAATAAGAAAAACGCAGAATTGATACTAAATACTTAAAAGATTGATCATGATTTTCTCAGATCTAAAAGTATGTGATTTGATCAGATGGAAAGATCAAAAAATGTCTTTAGAATGTTTCAATGTAAAAAAAACATTATGTGTACAATACAAAAATTGATTTCAGATAACATTTTCCATTCAATTAGTTGACATGATGTCAATCTTTTGTTGGGATAATTATGCCAAAAGTGTTAAATATCTGTACTTTAAAGTACGGTATAGGTAAGTAATATGCCAAAAGCAGGTTTCAAATCAATAACAATTTCAGAAGAAGTATACAACAGATTCCACGACACTTACAAGAAAAGCAAGCACGAACTTGCAATGAAGGGTGTCAATAGTTTTGCAGGATACATCACATACATGATGGAAGATCTCATGCAAAAAGATGATACCTTTGCAAGATATGCTCCAAAACTTGAAAAGATATCTGTTGATGATGACAGAGTTGTTGTAAAAGACAATATAAAAAATAGAATAGCAGAGGTAGCTGTTCAGAACAATGAACTTTACTGTTTGTTGTGTGAAGAGAAAAATTGTGTTCATGTTGGATTTGTATTTTCTCTTCCAGAGATTTACGAAGTTCTAAATGCTAGAGGAATAAAGCACCAAAGATAAAAAGTGCAGGAGGTGGGATTTGAACCCACGAACCCCTAAGAGACGGGATCACCCATTTGTATGATCTTAAGTCCCGCGCGTCCAAAGGCCATTAAACCTTCTTTGGCCAGGCTCGGCGAC
>JBOGQV010000035.1:0-7590 GCA_050749145.1 Nitrosotalea sp.
CTATCATAGAGTGCTTTTACGATATCTACTGCAGTTCCATGTGGTACTGCGGTAAATACCAAATCACACTTGTCTGTTAATTTATCATAATCAAGTTCTGAAAATGTCATATCTGTAAATCCTTTCAAGCTTGGTTGGATTCTGGAAATGTATTCTCCGACATATTGCCTAGAGGTTACCATGGAAATTTCTGCATGTGGGTGGCTAACAAGTAATCTAAGAATTTCTCCACCGACATATCCAGATGCACCGACTACACCAACTTTCATTGATACTCTCCTACCAGAATATAGTATAATTTAAACTCTAAAATTTTTTTCAACTTTTGGAATCTATCGCTTGGCATAACTTATTGCATAGTCGATCATTTCTTTTGGGATGTCTCTTTTGGCAACTTTTGCCAATCCCTTGAATTCTACTGTATTATTTACTTCATGTACCACAAATCCACGTTTTTCGTCTTCCATGACATCAATTCCCAAGATTCCGCCTCCTACTGCCTTTGATGCCTTCATGCAAATATCTTCCAACTCCTTTGTGATTTCACATGCGATTGGCTCTGCCCCTAGAGCAATGTTTGTCTTAAAACCACCTGTAGATGTTCTATACATTGCAGCGATCAACTGATCTCCCACGGATATAGCACGTATGTCTCTTGGTGGGCGCGTCACAACTTCTTGCAGGTAGTAAATTCTATCCAGTGGTCCATCATTTAGTTCTCTTACCTCAATTATTGCATCTGCTGTCTCCCTGTCTCTTAGAGGTATAACTCCTCTTCCCCAACTTCCTATGATTGGTTTTATCACTAGTGGATAACCATCTTTTTCCAATGTCTCCACTGCTGCCTCTGATGAGAACGTAAAGTATGTTTTTGGAGTAGGTACGTTGTGTTTTTTTAATAACAGTGAAGTCAGCATCTTGTTTCCGCAATTGTTTGCAACTTCAGTTCTGTTGATTACTGGAATATCTAAAAATTCAAGGGCTGCTGTAAAATGAAGACCACGAAAGTAACTGACACACCTTTCTAAAACGACATCTCCAAAATCGTAATCATTTTTTTTACTTTCGGTGGTAAATTGGGTAGTTTTGGCATCGATCATTTTCGTATCGTGTCCAAGCTCAATTGCTTTTTGCTCGAGCATCTTCTCTTCCAGTCTTACTCTGTCGAACACGATTCGAACTTTGGGCATTTACTCTCCCCAATCTTCGCCAACTTTCTCAGCATGCTTTAATTCGCATACGCCGCCATTCTTGGAAGCAATCTCAAAATCTGCCCCACAATCAGGACATGAGACTATCTCTCCAACACTTGCGTCGTCTGGAATTTTTATTGTTGCATCACATTCTGGGCAATTCATTCTTTGATCATTCACCTCTTTTTTAGTAATTTATTAGCTTCTGTTGATTGAAGCCCCCATAGCTCAACGAATCCTTTTCCAAGAGTTTGGTCAAAAGTAGAGCCGGCTCCATATGTTGCCAGATCGTGGCTATACAATGAATATTCCGATTTTCTTCCAACAACTCTGAGGCTTCCTTTGAACATTTTGAGCTTGACAGTTCCGCTAACCCTCTTCTGAGTAGTATTGATAAACATATCTAAATCTGATCTAAGTGGATCTTGCCACAGTCCAGAATATGCAAGCCATGACCATTCTGCATCAACCATTGCCTTGAACTTTAATTCATGTTTTGTTAAAACCATTTTTTCAAGATCAGTGTGTGCCTCAATTATGCATGTTGCACCTGGTGTCTCATAGACTTCTCTTGATTTTATGCCTACAACTCTGTCTTCAATGTGATCTACAATTCCAACTCCACTTGCACCTGCCTTTTTGTTGATGTACCTGATTAGCTCAATTGACCGCATGCGTTTTCCATCTGCTGCAACAGGTATACCATTTTCAAATTTTATTTCAATGTATTGTGGTTTTTCTGGCAAGTTTTTTGTCTTGACCCAAATGAATGCATCATCTGGTGGCTCTGAGAATGCATCTTCCATGTCTCCGCCTTCAATTGCTCTTCCCCACAAGTTTTGATCGATACTGAATTTCTTTGCAGTATTGTCAATTGGAATATTATGTTTTTGTGCATATTTTAATTCAACATCTCGTGTAAGATTGAGGTCACGTATTGGTGCAATGATTGGAAGGTTAGACCCTGAACGATATGTAACATCGAACCTCACTTGATCGTTTCCCTTTCCTGTACATCCGTGCGCAAGTGCTGATGCGTTTTCTTTTTTTGCAATTTCTACCACTTTTTGTGCAATCAGTGGCCGTGCAAGCGCTGTTGCAAGACAGTATTTCTTTTGGTATAATGCATTTGCCCTAATTGCTGGAAAGATGAAACTATCTACAAATTCCTGTCGCGCATCAATGTTGTAATGTTTTAAAACTCCAAGACTCTTTGCCTTGGCTGAAATCTTTTTGAGGTTATCTTCTTGGCCTACATCTACTGTAACTGTAATGACATCAAGATTGTGTTTGTCTTGTAGATATTTTATTACAACCGAAGTATCAAGTCCCCCAGAGAAAGCTAGAACTGCTTTTCCTTTCATCATCGAGATTTTCTGTGATCATAAATTAGCATTTATCTTTTATGATCAGTACTCGATCTAGTTTTTTGTTTTAGAAAAATAACAAAATTGGTTTTTTCTTGTATGAGATAAAACAAGTTAGTCCAAGCTAAAATTCGATCACTATTTAAGATAAATATTATAACGACGTTATATGAAAATCACGCCTGGTATTACAATATTAGTTTTAACTGTTTCAGGAATTGATGGGGAAGACTTGGGATCATGACAAAACTCCAAGCCAAAAATATTGTAAAACATTTTGATCATAACGGGAATTCTATTGTTGCACTAGATGGTGTAAACCTAAATGTCGAAGAAGGTGATTTTGTTTGTATAGTGGGTCCATCTGGATGTGGAAAATCTACTTTCCTGAATATTGTGGCAGGTCTTGAAAAACCAGACTCGGGAGAGATTTTACTAAATGGCAATCCGATATCTGAGCCAGGTCCTGATAGAACAATGGTCTTCCAAGAAGGTGCACTCTTTCCATGGCTCAAAGTGATTGATAACGTAGAGTTTGGACTAAAGATGGCAGGAATTCCAAAAGATGAGCGGAGAGAAATATCTCATAGATATCTTGACATGATGCAACTCACAAAATTTGCAGATTCGTATACCTATCAATTGTCAACCGGAATGAAACAACGTGTTGCAATAGCTAGAGCACTTGCAATGGATCCTGAAATTCTTTTGATGGATGAACCCTTTGCAGCACTTGATTCTCAAACAAGGGACTTGTTACTTGTTGAATTACAATTAATCTGGGAAAGAACAAAAAAGACAATCATATTTGTTACCCATAACATCTCAGAATCTGTAATACTCGGAAATAAAGTAGAAGTATTCAAGAACAGACCATCTAAAATTAAAAAAGAAATTATAATTGATTATAGGAGACCACGACTTGCAGAAGATGAGAATCTTCAAAAATATTATCATCAAATTCTTGACGAATTAAAAAGTGAAGTCATTGCAAGATCAAAGGATGAGACTCAATGACTGACATTCATATAAAAAAATCTCGAGGTAATATTGAAGATGCTGCAAATGCTGCATTGTTGATAGCTGCATTCATTGGAGTTTGGCAGATTGTGTTCATGCTTGGAATCTGGCCTAAAATATCTCTGCCTTCACCTGCAATGGTTGCAGAGACGTTTGCAAAAATCATATTGAATGGTACCTTAGAGCAAAGTATCGGTATAACACTTGCAAGATTACTTGGTGCCTTTGCAATCTCGATTACTCTTGGAACTTTGATTGGATTTACAATGATAAAGTTCAAGGGTTTTGGGAAAACACTAAACTCATTTTCTGCAGGACTGTTATCATTTCCCAGCATTGCATGGGTACCATTTTCTATACTGTTGATTGGATTTGATGAATTTGGAATAATGTTTGTTGTTGTAATGAGCTCAATTTTCTCAATTATGATTTCAACGTATAGTAGCATTCGAAATATACCTCCAATCTATGTCGATGCTGCAAGAAATATGGGCGCACGTGGAATTTTGCTATTTAGACATGTTACAATTCCTGCTGCTACACCTTCCTTGATAATTGGTCTGAGACAAGCATGGTCATTTGCATGGCATGCTATAATCGGTGCAGAAATTTTGATGTCTATTGTAGGACTAGGCCATATTCTATCTGTTGGACGTGAATTTCTTGATATGAGTCAAGTCATTGCAAGCATGATAACCATATTTACAATTGGTTTACTAGTAGACCGATTTATCTTAAATAAACTAGAAGATAAGATCAGAAAAAAATGGGGCTTGGATAATCATAGGTAAGTTCTATGGTATACAATAAGACTGGAATAAAATTTGGAATTGCAAGTGTAATAATTGGTATTGTGGTTGTACTCAGTCTTACATCCACTTCTTTTACTACGCCGACTCAACCTTTGTCCGAAACTAAAAATGATGTCTTACGAATTGGATATTTTCCAAACATAAACCACGCCCAAGCAGTAATAGGGGTGGGCAATGGGGACTTTCAAAATGCACTTGGGAATATCAAGTTGGAATCACAAGTATTCAATGCTGGACCTGCTGCAATAGAAGCACTGTTTGCAAATAGGATTGATGTTGCATACGTGGGTCCCAACCCTGCAATTAATGGATATCTTAAAAGTGATGGTCAAGGGCTCAAAATAATAGCAGGTGCATCAAGTGGTGGTGCAGTCTTTGTAATAAGAAATGACTCTGGAATAACAACAGTAGATGACTTTGCAGGCAAGAAATTTGCCTCACCACAACTTGGTAATACACAAGATGTCGCATTACGATCTTATCTGCTAAAAAATGGTTACAAGACTTCTGAGAATGGAGGAAATGTAACCATACTTCCAGCGGCAACTGCTGATATAGTTACAATGATGTCAAAAAAAGACATTGATGGCGCATGGGTGCCAGAACCATGGGGAACAATACTTACCAAACAAGCAAATGGCAAGGTCTTCCTTGATGAGCGAGACCTGTGGCCAAACGGCAAATTCGCGACAGCACTAATAGTTGCAAGAACTGATTATCTGCAAAGCCACCCTGCTATCATACAAAAACTATTGGAGGCTCATATCAAAGAAACAATCTGGATAAACGATAACAAAGATGAATCAATCAAAGATTTCAATATCCAATTACAAAAATTGACTGGAAAAACAATTCCAAACGATGTAGTCTCTGAGGCCTTTTCCAGGATGGAGATAACATATGATCCTGTGAAATACTCTGTCCCAAAATCTGCCGATAACGCTTTTGATCTGGGATTTTTAGGAAGCAAAAAACCAGATCTTTCAAACATATTTGATCTGAGTATCTTGGACAAAGTACTGCAAGAACAAAATCTATCTGTTATATCCTAGTCTTTTTTCTTCTTCCAAATTATTATGCTGATTGTGGCAGCTACAATTGGTATTATTACCAACATATAATTTCTAAAGTCCTCTGTGGATGGTAACGATCCAGGTTGGTCAAATCCTGAAATTGCCAAATATGATGTAGATCTTGGAGGTAATGATAATGCCACATGCCAATATCCATCAGAATCCTTACTTTGCACAAACTCTACTGGTTTGCCATTTGATGATACCGAGAACTTCTCTGCACCTGATTCTTCTGGAAACATGAAATTCACAAACCCTGTATCTGGAAATGGATACCTTACAGTTGCAGTAACACTGTGTGTAGAGTCGTCAAATTTAGTATCAGTAACAGAGCCTGAAGTCAAGTATGTGAAATTGTATGGTTTACCATCTTTGAGAACAGATGATGGCATGGTTGGATCTTCTCCTACTACAAAGCAGCTATAGTAACTTACCATTGAGGCATGTTGGGAATCTGGGTACATGGAAAATGCAATCTTTTCTCCTGGTTCCATTTTTTCAATTGTTTCTATGCTTTTTCCAACATCCAAGAACTTGCCGTCTTTTCCGTATATTGCAGCATAAACCCTTACTCCGTGAGCAGTGTATGTGTCATTGTTTATGATAAAACCAGTTTCATGACCATCAGTATGTTTTTTCAATGTCTTATCATAGATTATTTCAATATCTGTAGAATTGTGACTTGTTACGACAAAACTAACCTGGGGTTTCTCAAGTGTAGCATTTTTTCCTTCAACTTGAGATATCTTGATATTAAATGGAATATCTTTCTGGGAATTTGTAGTTGACAGAATATATTTTTCTGATATTGTCTTGTTGTTGTCTTTTACATTTATTGTAATTGTTGGAATTATTACACTAGCTTCAGTATTTTTCACTGCACCAATCACTGTATAGGTACCATTTGCATTGTAAAATCCATTAAACTCGTCATCTGGAATCCATACGTTGGCATATGCGGAATGGGATGCAAAGATGCCAAGTATGATCATTATTGCAGATATTGAAACTGGAACAAGTAATCGCATCTTATGACGCTCATCTGTAACCGATCTTTAATTTTAATCTAGGTGGTAATTTCCATATCCGTTTATCTAAAAAGGATCGAACTGACCTAATCTACTTTAGATTATGTAAAAGGTCTAATGCACCTACAAAGTCATTTGGAGAGCTTATCAGTACATTTCCCGCAATGCTGTCAATCTGCTTTACGAATCCTACCAAGTCCTTGCTATATTCTGACCAGTCCAGATTTAACATCTGGGCGGATTTTTTGTTTTTCTCAGATGACAGCAATACACAAGGAATTATCTTAAACCCCTGTGGTTTTAGCCTGTCAACTATTCTAGTTACCTGATCAATGGAACTTATGACCTGAGTTACAAATCCTTTTGGCTGAGCCTCTACCTTTTTGTGTATCTTTTCAAAATCTGGACTATTTGAGATTGAAAGATACATGTCAATTCTTTTTCCAAAGCCTTGTTCATTGAACTGTTTTATCACATCGCTTGGAATCAATCCAGAATCTTTTGGACCTAATGGAGGAGCGTCTCCCTTCAGAACGAGAACTCCATTTAGATTTAATAAAATTGCATCACATATTGTCTGGGTAATTGAAGTAAGGTTTCTGTCTCGTACTCGTATACTTGCAGTGATTCTTATCTTGTTGTTAGAGTTTCGTATGAAAAATCCCGCTGTAATGGGAGAGACCCTTGGAATTCCCAAAACTGAATCAGTAAGATGAATTCCATCACTTGCCTGCCCAATCTTGATGGCTCTCTCTTTTAATCTCTCAACGGATTCTGAGAGTTGGTCATGAGATAGTATGGTATCCTGAATAACCTTTGGAGGATTAATTTCATAAATTATGGTCATAATTGACTTTCCTGACTACTTGATTATAACCTTTGAAGAGCAATTACATCATGCCAAAACAAAACAGAATTAAATTGATGATAACCTCAATGAGTTGTACTTGGCTGAAAAGACCCCGCTAGATATTTTGATGAAACATCAAGTTGTACTCTTTGATGGTGCAATGGGTACTGAAATTCAAAAACTAAATCCAAAACCTGAAGACTTTCCAGATGGAAAAGAAGGATTCAATGATGGACTTTCATTTACA